>JAIXOS010000371.1 GCA_027486695.1 Chitinophagaceae bacterium
CGAAAGAAAGCCGCTCGCGACGATGCTTACCTTAAAACCCTGTTAAACCAACTTAACACTTGATGCAATCACCCTAATGGAGCACCGTTTTCAAAAAGATGCTTTACTTCATCATAAGCCGGTAAGAAAAAGTCGGAACTCACAATATTAAAATGCTCCACCTTAACGGTACGCTTCTTTCTTTTTGCCTTGATGTACAAACCCAACTGAGCCAACTGAATGGCACGGTCGTCTAAGTCAACTCCATACAGGTTGTTTTCAATAATTAGTTTTGGGATGTCTACTTCGTTATAATCTGCTCCGTAGTTTTCTATTTGGTCTATGTACAAATCGTAATACATATCAAAGCCATACAACAGATAATTGCCCGATCCAGTGGAGGGGTCAATCATTCGTATTTCGTGTAGTGGCTTTCGTTCCCTTGTTTGCTGATTTGGAGCATTGGCAATTTTGTACTTGTGGCGTATTTCACTATCGGGATACATTTCCAGATAGAGCTTTCCCAAACTGTTATCTACCAAAAACTGCACTACCCATCGTGGGGTATAAACTTGGCTTTGGATGCTTACTTTGTTGTATTCTGTTTTTTCGCCACTTAGTTTATGGGCTGCTTTTTTGTAATTGTTATAGCTTTCGTATAACCAACCCAATACATCATCACTTTTCCAAATTTCGGTTTCTACTTGTGTATCGGTTTCTACCTGATTAAAGGCATTGATGATGCCTTGCAATTCTAATGCTGTTGGCAGCAAATGATACGGATGTTGAGGACTGAATAAAGGAATATCGGAAGCTAATTTTTGCAATTGGTCTTCCAGGAAAAGGAGCAAGCCTTCGGCTTCTTCATTTCTTGCATTGGGGTTTTGCTCCAACCAAGCCAAATGAGCAAAGGAACGACCACCGTGGCTTTCTCTTCGGGTTACAATTTCGGGGTGCAAGGTATGAGCTTCCATTACTTTGAGAGCCGCCAAACGATTGAACAACGTAAAGGTGAGTTCCTCCACCAACTTCTCGTAAGCATCTGCCACAGTGCCTGTTTCTGCAATAAACACCTCACGGATGGTTTCCATACGTTTGCGTTCAGCAGGCATATTTTCAATGGCTGTCAATTGCCCTTCATTTATACCCATTCTGCCCAAGCGATTGCGAAAGGCTTGGTCAATGAGTTGGCGTATATGTTCTACGTGTTCGCTAAGTTTCATATTAGTTAATTTCTATTTCATCATTATCCGATGCACTTGCCAATTTTTGCAATTCACCCTGCAACCAAGTTTTGTATTCAGCCACTTTCATTTTTGAAGCTGGCATTTTAACCGCATACTTTTTTACTGTGGGTGTTGGAGGCGTTCCGGGTTGTGGTTCGGGTGCTTTCGTTTTGATTAAACTGGCTTTAGCAATTTCAATTTCTGCCTTTTTGCTTGGATACAAATCAATGAATGAAAGCACTTCGGAATAGGTGAAACGGCTTTGTTTGTCTTTTACATCAAAATCAATCGTAATAGCAGAAAGGGTTCTTTGCTTTGCGTATTGATTAAGTGCAGTGGCTTTAGATGATGCAACTGTATTAAGGCCAACAGGCAATGTTTCAATTTCCTTTATTAGTTCAGTTGCCAAAGCATCAATCTCGGTGTATTTAGCAGCACAATCTTTCATTGAGGCACTAAAAAGCTGATGATATCCATCTTTGGTTCTTTGGGCTGCCTGTTGAAGAGAAGCAAAGTTTTTGATAACATCACCATTCAAATGATCTTCAAATTCCGTCTTGAGTTGCTCTATGGTTGAATTGCTTGTTGCAGCTTTGGTCAACTCGTCCTGTACGGCATAGACAAATGTTTTCCAGTCTTTTACTTTGGGTAAGTTGTTGCGGATAAACTTCTCTACTTTTTCTATTTCTTGCAGCGCCTTGTGAAAAGCATCTTTTGAAACTAAAAACTCTACCGCTTTATCAATATAGTTTGCTTCACTTACTGCACCCGTAAAACCACCTAAATACGCTGCGTTTTCATAGGCTTTTGGAAATAACTTATCAAATTCCTTTTCGCTGTTTCTAAGGGTGGTCACTTTATCGGCAAAATGTTTGGCTGTATCACGAACGGCAGCCACCAATTCAAAATCATTGGTATTGTAATCTACTTTGCGACCAATGTATTTTTCCACTTCTACATCTAACAGAAACTGAGCTAACTCTTGTTTCTGCATAGCAGAAAGTGATTTTGATACTGCTTTGAATGAGGCTTTTCTAAATTCACGAGCCGCATTAAAAATGTTTGATACGCCTTCATCTCTCCAAGAAAATTTTTCAGCGCCATTATATTTAGCAATTATTTTTCCTGCTCGCATTAGTGCCGCTACTGAAGATATAACTGTACCAAAAGTAAAGCCAGCCGGAGGCTGTTCAAGGTCTTTTTCCAGCGTAGCACCGTCTTTAAAAGTATTACGAACCTTGTGCAAAATTTCTTCGGCAACCTTTAGGTTTTCGCCAATGAAATTGCCCTGTGTATCAAAAAATGTAAAGTCGCGGCCTGTAAAATACTGGTGCAGACGGCCATTATTGGCTTCTTTAATTACTGCTGCTGCTACGCTATCACTCAATTGCGAAGATAATCTCTTGCTGTAAACATTCTGTGTAATTTGCTTTTGCTGAGTTTGCAGGGTTGTTTGCCAATTGTCTTTATTTAATTGTAGGGTATTGTATAAATAAATGGCTGTAGCATTTAGCAAAGAATCTTCCACCAAATCCTTAATACGATTTTGCTTTTCGCCTTTGGCAGTTGAGAAGCTAATCAATATTTTACCTTCTTCGGAATTTGGATTATTGTATTTCTGCTCTAAATAAGTAGTGCGTTCTACTTCATCTATTAAGCGGTCTAATTCTTTAAAATAACTATTGTCTGGCACTAACCACAACAGGTCTTTATCGTTTTGATGCTGTACTTTTAAGGCATCAATATCCGTGGTTCGGCTGTCTGAAATATTGTAAACGCTTTTTACTTTTAATTTTAAGTATTTCAGATTGGGTGTAGTTAGTTCATCATCATTATCGGTAGTGATAAAGAAATCATATTGTAAGCCTGTATCTGTTACTTTGGCAATTGTTTTTGTAAACTGGGCTGCTTTGTATGCAGTTACTAATTGCTTCTTTTTAACGAAGCCTTGAACGGTGAAACCGTTCATTTCATCCAATAACCTTTGCTCAATATCAGAGGTGATGCGGTAAGTTTTGTTGGTATCTAACAACACTTTTGCCTCTGTCAATACTTCAAGTGCCTTTGTTATATCATCCTGTACTTTGAACTGATCGTCTGGGTCGCTGATAAAGGATTTAATGATGTTGGGCAAAGTAGAAGGAGTAACTTCCGCTTCGGTTAAGAAATTGATGGTTTCTAAAAGTTTTCTTCCAGAAATTGATGAACCAGCTTCGGACAAAATACGTTCTGCATTATCGTAACGGCTCACCAAACGAACTGGAGGCTGTGGCTGACCTTCTTTAGCAATATGCCAACCTGTAACTGTGTGAAACAAATCGGTATGCTGTACTTCCTGCTTTAAAATATCGTAAGTAGTTATAATCATTCCCCTTGCTGCTACTTTGGTAGAAGCATAACCCTTTGTACCAAAGAGAAAGTTTTGAAGCAGGTCGAACTGATACTTGTAAAAAGGGTAATAAGTGGCGTAGTTATCTGCACTATCTGTTTTGCTGATACCTGCACCGTGAATAGAGGCGTGGTCGGCAATTTTCCCTGAATTTTTTTTGTAATGCTCAGTCAATTTTTGAATACCTGTTTCGGTTTTCTTTAAAAGCCTGTTACGAATGATTACACCAACTTCGGTTGCTTCAAGATGTATCTTAGTTTTAAAACGGTCAGTTACTTTTGTGAGCTGTGCTTTACTTACATTGGAGTTATTAATTACATCATCCAATTTTTCTTGTGCTATGGCAATAGTCCAAACCTTACCACCTAATGAAGAAAGGGATTCGCTTACACCTTCCAGGTCTAATAAGTTAAATTTTTTCTGATTAATAGCTTCACTGGCTTCATCAAAAAGGAAAATTACTTTCTCGTTCTTTTCAACCTTCAAATAGTTGCTTATTTCTTCTCTTAACCGAGCAGCACTGAACTGGTCTATATCCCTACGGATAGTGGTAATAAGGTTATCGTAATCAGCATCAGAGTTACCCTTTTTTATGAATAACTCTTTGATGGCTTTTGCGTACCTGAATGAGCTTGTTTTTAATTCATTCCAATCTAAGCCTGTAGCATCAAAAATGAAGTCTTGTACAGCAGTCTTGTTTTCACTTAGCATCAATTGGAATAAGAAAATGCCGTGTTCATTTTCAGGTAAACCAAGAGACCTTAAAAAGTTTCTGAAAAGGGTGAATGATAAGCCCTTTGAGGTGTCTTGTTTTGCAATGTCAAGAAATACTACTCTTGAGTGTATGGCATCCAATCTTGATAAAGCATTTTTCACTAAGGCTTCATCATTTATACCAATAAAACGCTGTGTTATTCTATCTCTTGCAGGTGTGCCAGCTATGATACGATTACTCAACATATAGCCAAGTAACTTACCAAAGTATGATTTACCAGAGCCATAGAAACCCGAAATCCAAACACCTGTTTCAAGAATATTGGAAGTGTATATGCCAACAAAATCGGCATATTCCTTTGCTAAACCATCTGTAACAATATAGCTTTCAATTTCAGTTTGGATTTCCTTTTCGGAAATATCTTCTAAGTCAATGACATTTTTAATGTCTTCGGATAGATCTATGGTTAGAATGTCTTTTATTTTCATTTTTATTTAATTCTTTAGTTAACAATCATACATCTGTACTTAGATGCTGGCCGAGAGTTTAGAAACATTAATTGGTCTCCATCCTGTGTGGCTGGATACAGAATGATTAAAGGTTTTTTTGATTTCATTACCAACTCACTTTCCATTAAGTGAATATTATCGATGCCACTACCATATAAAGCACCTGAATGAATCATTACTGGAATTTTATCTTCATTATATGATTTTTCAATTTTAGAAAGTATGATTGAGAATAAGTCAGGTCCTGTTTCGCCTTCCGGTGATTTGAAAATATGATGTACAGAACCCTTCAGCAAATCAAACATATCAGCTAAATCAGATTTATTAGTTTCTACAAACGAGATAAGCAATTCATTTAGGTCAATGATTGAATATTCTGCACCCATCAGCTCATTTAATTTTACAATGAATTGGTATTCCAAATTTGGAGGGCACACCAATAAAATGGAGTTACCTCCATTGGCATTCAGTCTTATTTCAGACCGCTTGTCTGATTCGACCAATCTCTTTACTTGCGTAATGATATGTTCAGGATTTATTGCTGTACTCATAAATTGAATCGTAAGTTATTATTGGTTCTATACTTAGTTTATCACCTGTATAAACCACATTAAAATATTTTGAAAACTTTTTTTGTAATAGCCTTTCGATAAACGTTTGTTTTTCGTTGAAGCTATATTTCAACCATTCACTATTCAATAGATTTGGTTTTTCTGAAATGGCTGTTAGCCAGTAAACAAATAACACAAACATCGTATCCGATAAATTTGGATGAATGATGCTTTTATTGACTGAGCCTTCCATCAATCCAAACTTCTTTAATAATGTAAGATACTTTGAAGCTGTAGTAGTAATTGTTATTTCAGACCACTTCTTTAGATCATCTTGTGTTTCTTTTAAATCTTTTATACAAGCAACTACTTCATCGTTTTTTATTGATACCCTACCACTGTAAAAGGCAGGAAAAAAGACTTTAGAATTTAAA
>JAIXOS010000316.1 GCA_027486695.1 Chitinophagaceae bacterium
AATATTGCTTTTTTTTTTTTTTTTTTTTAAGCAATTCCTTCAAGGCAGGAGATGCAGGATACATTGAAAAGATAAAAATAACAGTATTAGCGCACTTATTCCTTATTCTGTTAACGAATAATACTCACTGCACCAGAAATAACGGCTTGTCCGTATTGTGGTCGTATTAAATAGTAATATACACCCGCCGGCAATGGCTGTCCATTATAAGTTCCATCCCACCCTTGGCTATTGGTGTAACCAACTTTGCGGTACACGAGTTGTCCGTATCGGTTATATACTTCTACAATTGCACCGGGGTATGCATCAATATGATCAATATGCCAAGTTTGGTTATACGCATCTCCATTTGGCGAAAACGCATTGGTAACAGTAGGATTGCGCAACACCTTTACCAAGATACTGTCCACTACACTGCAATTACCCAACCCGGTCAGTTGTAAACGATACCAAATGGAATCAAAAGTTGCAGGCAATGTGCATATTGGCACCAAAACAGTATCGGTACTTAAATAATTGGGTACTTGCTGAGTACTCCACAGATAACGCAACTGTTGACCGTATACATAAGCGCCCGATACATTGGCCGGCTGTAACGGAAATGGCACATTTTCTAACGCCAATAATGCCCCTCCCAACTGCAAGTGCGGATAAGGATACACCGAAACGGTATCTACAACCACATTACTTTTACAACCTTTATTGTTAACAAAGGAATAACGTACAACCACTTTTCCGCTATCACCCAAACGACGAACACCTGATTGAGTATTAATAATATCGTTTTTTCCAAATGTCCAGCTCCATTTTATTGGCACTCCATTTGTCGTGTCGCTACGGTCCGAAAAAGCCACCGACTGTCCCAAACACAGTGCTTTTGGCTGCAATTGCATTTGGGCAACCGGTTGCTGAAAAACTTGTGCAATTGTTTGTTTTAACGAATCAGTACATCCTGCTTTGGATTCAATCACCAATTTTGCCCAATAGCCGCCCGAAGGTGGCAATGCCGTATAATTACGAGTTACTAATGGCAACGTATATATTTGTGCCACATCGCTAAATGACCATTTGTACCTAAATAAGGCTTCGCTACTATCGGCAATGGTACTTGTACTACTAAAGGTACTTTTACTATCGGGCAAACAAACTAAAGGCACCAAAAAGTGAACCTTGGGCAACGGATGTACCAAAACATTGCCAAAGGCTTCATTACTCAAACAGCCACTATCAGAACGCACCTGTAACGATACTGTAATTGGTTTGGCACTTGCTTGTGCATATTGATGCACTAATGGCTCACCTAGCTTTTGTACCACGGTAGAACCATCTCCCCAATTCCAAATCCATTCAACCAGTTTTCCATCCCCTTGCTGCGAGCTATCCATCAATGAAACATTGTTTTTTTCACACACAGGTATGCCTACCCCCCATTTTGCCAACGGTGGCTTTAGAACATGTATGGTTTGCATTACACTATCGGAACAACCACCTGCTGCTGCAACAAACTTGTACCAAATGGTATCAATACCCGGGCTCGCTAGTTGAGCGTTATAAAATTTTGCGCCCGTTATTGCTTTACCCAAGTAGTAAAACTGTCCGGGCAAGCCAGATAATTCTTTTCCTTGTGTGAGTCTTGTTGGTTGTTCATTAGCACATATTGCCGGCACACCATCTATTTGTACCGATGGGATGGGTAATAGCGACACCATTTGAAATGTAGAATCCACACATGCATCGCCTGAATAAACCATCAATTTTAATTGCATTGATCGTGAAGAATCGGGCCAATAAACTGCAGGGTATGGATAATGGTATTTTTTTCCATCTAAACCATTACCGGATAGTGCCAAATTATCTGTTGTTATAGCTGTTGGCGCATTTACAGCATCCCAAGAAATTGCCAATCGGGTAATTTTTCCGAACTCAACTGAAGAATTGTTTTGTATTTCCAAAGAATCCTTGGAACAAAAAGGCACCTTACTCAACACACTAAACTTTGCTTTAGGCAAGGTACCATTCACCGTAAATATTTGCTGAGCAGTTGCAGAACAACCAAATTGTGTGCTTACTTTTTGGCTAATGGCGTAATTATTGACAGCATCGTATGCCACCTTCGGATTGGCAATTGTGAGCAAAGTCAATGGCACCGGCCGTGGCAGCAAGTTGCCTACATTCATATTCCATTCATAACCAAAAGGACGAGCACCAGCTTCATCAATGCTACTAGTATCTGTAAATTGAGCCGTTTTATCCTTCAAGCAAATGGCAGGCATTGCAAAACCCGGTTTAGGTAATGCGTGTACTACAAAATTTTCCTTCAGGGTATCACTCGTACATCCATATGAATTGGTAACGCACAATTGCATGTACTTAGCACCCCAAGAGCGGTAAATAGCATCAATTTTAGAGGTTTGCCATTGCTTAATACCATCCCCTGTATCGGTTTGCCAATACCAACTTTTAATAGTGCTTTTTGACGTTATTGAGGCATCTTCAAAAGCAATAGGCGTTTGCTCACAAGCGGTAGCCAATTGGTTAAATTTAGCCACAGGCAATGCATGTACTACCACCCACTCTTTTAGCGTATCGCTTATACAACCTTTATCCGAATACACAACTAATTTAACCAAATGAGAGTCTGCTTGTGCATATTGGTATTGAGGGGCGGATACAGAATCAACAATATTTTTGGCCGCATCAAGAAGCCACCACCATTTAACCACCTTGCCATTTACAACTGTACTACTATCCGTAAATCGGCTAACCGTACGCTCACATATACTTTTATCTACACCCAATTTAGCAATTGGCTGCCGATGCACGGAATTCAACAGCTTAACCGTATCTCGTGCACAGCCATATAATGAGGTAGCTTTTAACCGAACAAGATAACTACCAGTATCAACATAACTATGTGTTGGCTGAGCAACAGAATCCGTTTTTCCATCACCAAAACCCCAAACATACTTGCAGGCACTTTCAGTTCCATCTTCAATAGTTGTGAGGTTTTTAAACAGTGCTTTACCACTTGGCAAACACACCAAAGGCAATGAAAAATCGGGAACAGGAATGGGACGTAAATTGAACGATTGTTGAGTCATTTGGCTCAAACAACCGTCATCGCTTAACACCTGTAACGACACTACATAATTTAGCATTTTTTGGTAAACTGGCATAGGTAATTGGTCTTCTAATAGTGTATCTACACTGCCATTTCCATAGTTCCAATACCACTTAACGAGACTCCCTTTAGCCACGGCGGAAACATCTGCAAACCGGATAGCTGCATTGGCACAACTGTCCGTTACATTAAAACGCGCCTTCGGCAACTCCCAAATGGGCACCTGTTTTACTGTATCCGCAAGGCAGCCAATATCGGTAATAATTTTTAACGTCACGGGAATCAAGCCAACCTCTGTGATTTTTTTAATCGGGGCATCTATACTATCGGTACCAATAGTACCAAAACTCCAAAACCACTTATTTACGGATCTACCAAATGCGTTTGTTGCATCGCTAAAATGAATAGAATCACCTACACAAGTGGTACTTTTTATGGAAAAGTCAGCCATAGGAGGATCATACACTTTTACATCATAATCGATGTTTTGAATACCACTACAACCATCGGGTGTTGGATTGTTGGCTTGAATGATTATTGGAAACGAACCGGTAACTGAAAACACATACGATTGTGGCAAACGATACTGATAGAGTGTTTTATTATCTTTCACAAAAACACTATCAGGAATTGGATTCTCAGTATATACATTAGCATTAGGCTGCATATTTGGATTGTTTTTAAAATCCCAATACAAACTTGTTGGCCTATAAGGCAGCGTTATGGAAAACATGAAAGGCGCATTTTTACAAGTTGCCGGAAAATTGACCACTGCATACGTATTGCGAATAGATACGTATTGATACAAATCAAGAATATTGGTACCTGCATTGTATCCATAGCTTTCTACATTCCCAAAACCATATGCAATAGAGTTAAAACCGACGTTGGAAGAAAAAGTATGAGCACCCGATTTTACAGAAAAAATAGCATATGCATACGAAGCGTCGGAAGGATGCTGTGTGAAAGATGATGTGCGATTTACTCCATCCAAAACAAAAGAAGCAACGCCCGAACGTGGAATAATGACATTTATATAGCTTTGTTCAATTGCATTAGCTGAGGCAGAATATAGGGTAACTTTGTTAATCGTTTGCTCAACAGGACTCAGATAAATCATTTCAGGATCGCCCCCCACAAAATCATTGTTGTAACGCGGATTACCGTCCTGCCCTTGCGTGGTGCAAAACTGCGCTACCGCAATTGGCTTATCTGCTTCAATAACATTAAAAGTACCACTAATACTATTAGCCACCGATCTACCGTCGCCGGGCTTTGTTAATGGAGTAGAATTTTTCAACTCGTAAAAAAATCCATTTCCATGCAACAATTTTTTCGACAACAAAACACCATTCAACTTTACATTGGTAGTTGAATCAGGAACGCAAATTCTGAAATAATTATTGGGCTGTGAACCTGTTGGAGCAGTTAAATATTTTAGTCCCCAAGCGCTAGCCGGAAGTGCTTGGGCAAAAAGATTATCTGCCGATCCTGTATTATTACCACCGATACTAATTTTACCTGCCCCCGAAAAAACAGCAATTTTTTTACAGCCGCCATTTTCGCGATTTACAGAGCGTACTTTTGAACCTGTTAAATCGGCTCCCGTATTATCTTCATACGTGCCCATTACATTGTAAATTTCGCCTTTGTTTAGCATAATTGTAAACACACTGTACGGTTCAATGCCATTTAAATTAGTATTAGAAGGTGTAATTTCCACCCATGTACTATCCTCGGTTGCAACAACAAAAAAATAAGCATTCGCATCAGACTCATTCGCATTTTGCGCATAACCAATAGCGTAATACTCTCTACCTAAAGTATTAGTAGGATATAAGATAGAAGCGCCAGAAATATTATCATTATACAAATGTGCATATGCTACTACGGGTTGTGTACTTGTAATATGAATACCTCTTGCAAATTTTCCTACATCACTTATTCTACAATCTTGCGCTCCTGATTTAGGTAAAGGCGTGCTAATGGTAACTTTATTAGCAATTACTTGATACCTTTTTTGATATCCAAGTCTTGGAATTTCTACCGTTACTTCACAATTCTGCTCCGCAGTAAAATAGAGAATCATGTCTTGCGTATTGGTAGTGTTACTTGTAAATTTATTCATCTTAACATGGTAACCATACCCCAACCAAAAGTCTTTTCCTCGATTGGAAAAATCTTGTGCTTTAACGGCAACAACGCATAACACACATAGTAGTACCACAAAAAACCTACTACCACCTTTCACTTCAATGCACTTAAACATAAAATATATTTTTACTAATTAATTTATTTTATTTATTGTACTAATTAACATTTCAACAATTTTTCGGCCGACGGACCTTCACAAAAAAGCAAATCCAGTGCACTAACATTTGGGCTAAAACCAATTGAATGCTCAAAAACCTGCGTGTAAACAATTGCCGAATACTGAGCAATCGTAGCGGGCAAAAAATGATTTCGCGCATCAAATACCGCTTCCGGCACTTCTTTAATATAAACATCTGAAACAGCAAGCGACGCAGTACATTTTAGTTGTTTAACCATCCATTGCAAAATTGTCCAATTAAAATCCCAAAGAAAGGTGACCTGCTTTTTATAAAACTGTTCCACCTCATCCCGATAGTATTCAAAGAAAGGGCTGCGTCCGTAGCAGCTAACAATAGTACGCCAATGTTGTTGCTGCCACTGCGTACTATAATTTATACGCACATCCCTAATCAACTGCTTGTTATTGCGACCACCCACCAACGGAATTGTTAGCAGAATGGGGCCACAGCTACCCACTATGGTACAACGATTACGAAAACTCATTTTTTGGAACGACTCAAATGATTCAATTTTAACATCTTTATACTGAAACAAAGTTCTGTAATAATTAACACTTCCAAAATACTGATTTTCAATTAATAAAGATGACATTTGACAACAGATTTTAAAAATTTCAATTAATAGTTTTTTAAGGAACTTTTCGACTCTATTTATTTATAATTAAATAAACGTTAACTCTAAAAAATAAATTGTTTATCAACAATTTAAAATAAAATAAAGATACTTTTATATTTAGCAATTAAAAGAGTTTAGAAAAAAAATAAATTCCTAACTTATTTAGCACAATACCCATAATCAAAGATATTGCCAAAATGGCAATATCTCAAAGCATTCCTTATCTACCTACCAAAAACGATAATGAAGTCGAAAACAAGCCTTAAAATCGCTCAACAAATCATACAAGTAAATCTCCGAACGCTCCCACTCTTTCTCATCTACAAAAACAAACCATCGTTCACAGGACTACAAAAGCTAAATAATGCGGCTAATTAAACACACTATTTTACAGGCCAACGTGACCACCAATTAAGAGCAAGAACTTTAACACATTCAGAAAAAAAGGAGCAAATACAACAAGCAAGCATTTCCATAAACGGATGACCCCATGTAATCCCATAAACAAAAAAAGGGCACATCGAAGACGTCAAATCAATTGCTCTACCAAATCGACAGTTATTGATCACCCAACTTAGTAAAGCAAACGAAAGCGCCGCCAAGCAAAGAACACGCACCTACCATATTGCTAAAGAAAATATTGGCACGAAAAAAAACAAATATTCATAGTAAACATATTTTAAACCTATAAAATATTTAATTTTAAATTTTAGTTATTTTAAATAAAATTTAAAACTGAAGAACAATAAAATCAGTCTCCTACCTAAGTCAATTGCAATAAAATAAACACAACAAATTTTATTACTATTTATAATAATTCTTCAATTAAATAAACGAATAAAAATATGTTCAGATAAATAAAAACTAAATTCTATAAAAAAGGAGCGCCCTTTTTACAACTGCAATTAAAATTAGAGAAAAGAAATTCAGACTTTTAAAACAAACTATTATTATATTCTTTATATTCATTACTTATAAAAATCACCTCTGCCCTATTTCCCATCGGATGCAGCAATGGGAAAATCCTACATGAATCTTAAAAAAAATCAAGAAAAAATTATTTTACATGTTTATTTATTGCACTTCATTTTTTAATTAAAATCTAGATTTCTCCACCGAGTATTTTTATTCCGCCAATAATCAAATACCCAAGAATAACTAAAGCATCAAAAAGAGATAAAATAAGTAAATAAAAAAACAAATTCATTTAAAATGCAACATATAAACTCCTTGCTAATTTGCATTCATTACAACAATGAAAAAAAACGACATGAACCATCGTCGCATGAAGCAATAAATCATCGGGAAAAGCTACTAATAAACAACAACGCATTATTCTGCACGCCTGAATTTTGGAAATGATTTATCTTAAGGAATTAATTTAAAACTGCTAATTATAAGCACATTTTACTACTCACCTAACAATAAACTTTCGATAAAACATCAATAGTGTTAATTATCAACATAATTATCGAAAACGGCAGAACAAAAATCAATAGAGCTTTTCGCTAAGGCAATTGTACAATGGGTAAAAAGACGCCCCGTAAATATTATGCGTAAGTCCAATTGAGTACAAAAAACTGCACTTCTGTCGGCAAAAATTGGCAGGATTAATTTAACTCCATAGGGTGACAACATACAATATGCAACAAAAAAGCCTGTATTGCTACCCCAAAAAAGGGCTCAATACAGGCTACATAAATGAGTCAAAAAAAGTAAACAAAAAACCAATTAGTAAGGCGGCACATGACAAGGCCTTCCTTTTTGGGGGCCACCACCCTCCTCAGTACGCTTGCATTCAGGCGGCAATTTCTTGTACATAGTAGAGTCTGCTTTCTCCTCGTCTGCATCAAAACCGGCATTATTGATAACCGTTCTAATCACATCTACACTTACCCTATCCGGCAAATACTGTACCCTTAGTTCTCCATTAATCAGGTTGTACCTCCGCTGTAACATGCCGCTTTGCATAGTTGATTCATTTTCCGAAATCAAATATTTTTCCAAGCGATCTTTGCATTGCCAGCACTTTAAATTACCACTTTTGATGGTTATCCAAACGGGTTTTTCGGCCATTACTTGGGCCTTTATACCACTTGCCAATAGGCATCCAAACAAACATATAGCTAGCTGTTTCATACAAAATTGGTTTTAAAGGTGGGAGAAAATACCGCTACAAATGAATCGTTGTAAGTTAAGAAATGTATTAATCAGCGCATCCAATTGGCCGGATCTTGTCGCCAGTTTAACAACAAATTTTGTGTTTCGGCATCTATAGTTCCTTTTTCTACGCCCAATTGTATCAGCGTTTCGTAATTACTCAACGACAAATAAGGCACCTGAGCGGCAGCAAAAGCATCATGTGCCACCTGAAAACCGTAGTTAAAAATAGACACCATCGCTATAACTTCCACACCGACGGCACGCAAAACCTCTACTACTTGCAAGCTACTTTTACCGGTACTGATTAAATCTTCAATCACCACCACTTTTTGCCCTTTTTCATAAAATCCTTCTATTTGGTTACCCAAGCCATGCTCTTTGGGTTTGGGTCGTACATATATATATGGTAACTTGAGTTGATCAGCCGTTAACGCTCCCCAAGCTATACCGGCAGTTGCTACACCGGCTAATAATTCTGCTTCGGGATATTGCTCAAAAATAACGCTGCACAATTCGCTTTTCACAAAATCGCGCACGTACGGAAAACTGAGTACACGTCGGTTATCGCAGTAGATAGGGCTTTTCCAGCCACTTGCCCAAGTAAAAGGGGCATGGGCACTGAGCTTTACAGCTTGTACCTGAAGTAATTTTTCGGCTATTGCTTTTTCATTTGTCATGCCGCGAAGATAAACACACCCAATCAAACCTGTTTTCAATTGTTTGCGCAATTGTTGATAACCGCCCAAAGCCTCATCTACACTACATTTCAGCCCGTTTATGAAGCCTCAGGAATAGCTTATTTGCAAATAAGCAAGCTACAAGTGAGCTACAAGCGATTCTCAAGCTTTAAAAAATAGCCCTAGTACCTATTTAAACTGCTAATTGATAGCAAGTAAGATAATCATCGGTACAACACAAAATCTGCGTCCACCAAATTTTGAGCTGCATTTACCTTTCCAATTACTTCTAAAAGACTGTAGCTTTGCGCCTAATATTCTCCCTATTCATTGAACTCAAAAATGCTTGCTTTCTGTAGCCATTTAGCAAAATCATTTTCAAAGATGCTTTTTTTATATAAAATATATAATAAATAAAATGAAACAAACTATCATTGCAGCCGGCGGAATTGTAACCAACGAAAAAAACGAAATACTCTTTATTTTTAGAAGAAATAAATGGGATCTACCAAAAGGGAAATTAGACCCAAATGAAAAAATAGAAGATTGTGCCGTTCGCGAAGTAATGGAAGAAACGGGCTTACAAAACGTACAATTAGGCAAACACATTGGCAATACCTACCACGAATATTACGACAAATACGTACAAGCCGATGTTATAAAAGCATGTTATTGGTATGCCATGAAAACTACATCGGCAGAAAAATTAATTCCACAAACAGAAGAAGACATTACCGCTATTGAATGGATTACCCAGCAGGAGTTACCGCATTGCTTACAAAACACTTACCCCAATATCATCGAAATCATAACCAAGTGGCAATCCGAATAGGATAAATAAATGGAGGATTTAACCACTAACTTTTCAGCACTTTACGGCTACCTATTGCCATTGTATATTGTGCATAGCCATAACTCAACATGGCAACAATGTCTAAAAAGTTTTCTTGAAACTTAAATTTATTGACCAACATAAATGCATCGGAAAAAAAGAACAACACCATAGCGGGTAAAAAATTATTCAATGCTAGCCTTTTACGTACACTACTATTGAGTACATTGGCACAACAAGCAATAGCCAAACCGGCCAAACCGGTATAAAGCCACAAAGGCAATACCGACATTTTAACATCGTTGTTTACAAACTTTATCAAAAAAAAGTTGACCACTATAAATATCAACAAAGCCGTTATTGCCTGTTCGGGCATTTTTAAGTTGATCGGCTTCAACCGCAAGAAAAAGAATACATAACAGAAATGCATAGCCGCCGATGCCAATACCGAAGCAGCAAAATAGCTATCGGTATCAACCAACAAAAGCGCGTCCGACAACCAAGCGGCGGCCATTGCCGAAAAATAAGTAATCCGCAAAGCAAAATGGTGATGTTTGCGCTCGTGTAATACAACATAAACCACCAAAATAGGTACTAGCAACAGCTTTGTATACCAGCGGTACGAAAAATCTTGTGTAAATATCAGCAAACAATCAAGCAACAATACGAGCCAATAAATAAGCAATCCATATTTTTTTATCAAATTCATACACGCAAGGTATTTAATCGTGGTAGTACTGCCTGACTAGTAAAAACAGCGGCTATTGAGTGGTAAATATCTTAAAAAAAACAAACTTCAACCATCCTTCCATAGAATTATCTAACAAAGCAACCACAACCAATCAACCATCAACTGATTATCAAACCAAATTAAGTAAAATCATCTTTATCACTTACCTTCTATCAAGCAAAAAAAGTACCTAATCGGCCACTCAATCCAAGCACACACTAACTTTGCACTATGCTTACCCAACAAGAAGAACAATTTGTACAGTATTGGCAACAAAACAGAAACAAGCAAAAAAAGAGCTTTTTCCAATTCATCAAAGGCTTTTACCGTGGTTTGGCAGTATGCCTAGGCGTTATTTCCGCTATTGCCCTAGGTTGGAACGAACGTGCCAACATGGTTGCTAATGCCAAAATGAGTACCCTCACCTTTATTGCCGCCCTAATTTTAATTGCCTTATTTATGGCTTGGCTTTACCACAATTTTACTTGGGAAATGAAAGAACAACAATATTTGGAATATTTGGCCAAAAACAAACAAACACCCCCTTCCAGCCAAAACAATAACCCCAACCTATAAATATTATAAGTGTGAGGGCGTTTCCCTTCGGGTCGGGCTTTTGCTCCTACTCCTCGTTCCGCTGCGCTGCACTGTGGGGTATCCGCGCCAATCCCTAACGCTAACAAACACCGGCATACCATCTCTGCTGCACCAATTAATAGCCTATCTTTTCCCTTATCTAGGCAGCATTTGAGCACTTTTTTATCAGTCGTATTTTTTAGTGTGCATTCCCCTATCTTTGCCGCCTCTAAAATTTTTTTTGTAAAACCCTATCTTGTATGCAACTGAAAGGTTTAGTGCGATTTTTTGCGATTGCCCTCATATTAATTTGCGTGTACCAATTATCATTTACTTGGATGGTACACAATCATGAGAACGAAATGGAAGCGAAGGCCGAGAAATGGCTGAAAGCTAATTTCGCATCACCCGAACAAAAATACCCCGGTAGTAAAGAGCTGCAAGCACTTTATGCCGACAGCTTGAAAGAAGCCAAAAACAGTCGCCTGAAAAGGTTACTCGACAGTACCAAAGACAGTAAAATTGGTTTGTTTGGAGCCACTACCTACCGTAGTGCCAAAGACAAAGAATTGATGCTGGGCCTCGACTTACAAGGCGGTATGAGCGTGACTATGGAAGTGGGTTTAGATGGTTTAATTAAATCATTGGCCAACTTTACCAAAGATGCGGCTTTCAACAAAGCTATTGATGCAGCTGTAGCCAAAAAAGCCAATAGTGGCGCCGACCTTATTACCCTCTTTACACAAGAGTTAAAAACGGCAAACCCTAATGCTGCTTTAGCACCTTTCTTTGCTGCTCGTAGCAACGGAAAAATCAAATTCGATGCATCCGATGCAGCGGTAACTACCTATTTACAAGATCAAGCAAACGAAGCTTTCAGCAATACACTACGTATCTTACGTACCCGTATCGATGGTTTTGGCTTGTCTAGCCCTAACATTAACCCCGATCCGGCAAAAGGTATTATCAATATCGAGTTGGCAGGTGTAAACGACCCCGAAAGAGTGCGCAAAAACCTACAATCTACGGCCAACCTTCAATTTTTTGAAGTGTACAACATTAACGAAGTGGGTGAAGGTTTGGTAAATGCCGACAAAGCCGTTCAAGACTACTTAAATGGTGTTAAAGCTACCGATTCTACCGCAGCAAAAGACACTTCTAAAAACAAGCTGAATGCCAACCCTATTCGTCAGTTCATTCAATTTAACCAACCTTTTCAAACCAAAACCGGCAAAACGGTATTTCCGGCTGCTTTAGGTATTTTGCAAACAAAAGATACCGGCATCTTGAATAGCTACCTTAAACTGGATTTGGTTAAAGCTAAATTTCCTGCCAACTTGGTTTTCATGTATGGCAAATTGGATATCGACGATCCAAAAGCAAAAAACCTATTGCA
>JAIXOS010000484.1 GCA_027486695.1 Chitinophagaceae bacterium
AGATAAAAATTAAACATGCACTTAAGGCAAAAAAAGGAAGTAATTATTTAATTGCGGAAGCACTTGCGGGTATTGATGAAGCAGCCTATTTACATACATTGACACAGTTGTCTGAAAAAAAATGGGTGCTACTGCAAAGCCAACACCAATCGGCCAACACCTTGGTACAACAAGTTGCCATCACCCAATATTTATTGCAAAAGGGTTACGAATTAACCTTGATTCAACCGATTGTTCGTCAACTCCCATTGTTGCAATAGCTAGTTTGTATCTTTATTTCATTTTAAAAAGTGCCTTTGTTCATGCGTTACGTTGTTTGGTTTATTTTTCATTTTTTATGCATAGCATCATCGGTCATTTTTGCCCAAAAAGGTACAAATTCCGTTTACCGGCATCAATTTACTTTCACCACCGATAACGATGTATACTTGGCGGCATTTAAAGACGGCTATTATACCAATGGTTTGTTTTTAAACTGGCACAGCAGAATAGCTTCGTCCAAACAAAAAACCATTCGTCATTATCAAATTGGCCAAACCATTTTTACGCCACGAAGTAGAACCTATTACCGTTTATATGGTATTGACAGGCCCTATTGTGGTTATTTGTATGCACAATATGGACAAAGTCATTTTTTTCCCTCCAACACAAGTTGGCAGTGGAGTGTGCAAATTGGTACAGTTGGCCCCAACTCGTTAGGTAAACTTTTTCAAGAACAATACCACAAAATATTTGGTTTTCAATACTTTAAGGGATGGGAAAAACAAATAGGCAACGAAGTGGGTATCAATTTATCAGCGCAATATCGTTGTACACCTTGGAAACCGTTGGCTAAAATGCAAATAGTACCTTATCAGGGTGCTACACTCGGAACTACCTTTGTGAATGCTTGTGCAGGCGCAATTTGTTGTATAGGTAATTTTAAAACTTCCACTACTAGTAGGTTGTTCAATGCCCATGTGGGCAATAATGCTACCGAAAACGCCGGCAGGGAATGTTTTTTTTATTGGCAACCTCAAATAACCCTTGCCGGGTATAATGCCACTATACAAGGAGGCCTTTTTACCAAATACCAACAAGCAGTTATTAAGCAACTACAACCTTGGTTGTACCAACAAAACTGGGGATTTGTTTATTCCAAAGGCCGATATACCGTAAAAGCCGAAGTTGTTTACCAAAGTAAAGAAGCCATTCAACAAGCGGCACCACAACGCTATGGCAGCATTCATTTTTCTTTTTTGTATTAACTTATAGTATGATGAAAGATACGCTTACCTTTTCTTTAATTCAAACCGATTTAGCATGGGAAAATCCAACAAGTAACCTTGCCATGCTAGAAACAAAAATGAATGGCTTAGTAGGTAAAACCGAAGTAGTGGTGCTACCCGAAATGTTCAGCACCGGCTTTACCATGCAGCCCCATTTGTATGCGCAAACCATGGACGGCGATACCGTAAAATGGATGCAGGCATTATCAAAAAAATTAAAAATTATTATTGCCGGCAGCCTGTCAATAAAAGAAAATGGTCAATATTATAACCGATTAATTTGGATGCTACCCAACGGTCAGTTGGGTTATTATAACAAGCGGCATTTATTCGCTTATGCCAACGAGCACCAACACTACACTCCCGGCAATAGCCGCAGTATTGCACAAATAAACGGCTGGAAAATTAATTTACAAATTTGTTACGATCTCCGATTTCCGGTTTGGGCTCGCCAACAACCTACCGCCAATGAGGCGGCAGAATACGATGTTTTGCTGTATGTGGCCAATTGGCCCGATAAGCGCAGCCATGCTTGGTCCCATCTATTAACTGCAAGAGCTATTGAAAACCAATGCTATGTAATTGGTGTGAACCGAGTGGGTACCGATGGACATCAATTGTATCATAGCGGCAATAGTTGCGTAATTGATGCTATGGGTGAAACCCTTTATCAATGTGCCCATTCGGAAGATATTACAACCATAACTTTGCACAAGGCACACTTGCAGCAGGTACGTGCCAACATGCCTTTTTTGAACGATGCTGATTCATTTTTATTAATTCCCTAGCTACTCTAACGCCTGCCTTCCATTGTGCCAATGATTGACAACGCTAGTAGCAGCAGTATTGGGTTTACTCCAAATTGGCACCCAACCATCTTTCCAATTCTTCCAATGGCATGGCTTTGCGTTGGGCATAGCTTGCTAATTGGTCGCGCTGGATTTTTCCTACACCATAATATTGGCTTTGCGGATGGGCAAAATACCAACCACACACTGACGAAGCCGGATACATGGCCAAACTTTCGGTTAGGGTAATACCTACATTTTCGGTTGCATCAAGCATTGCGAATAGTTTGTATTTTTCGGTATGATCGGGGCAAGCAGGATAACCCGGTGCCGGACGAATGCCTTGGTATTTTTCGTGAATGAGCTCGTCGTTGGTTAAATGTTCGTTGGTGGCGTATCCCCAATACACTTTACGGGTTTTTAAATGCAAGGCTTCAGCAGCAGCTTCGGCAAAACGGTCGGCCAAGGCTTGCAACATAATTTTATTGTAATCGTCTAACGCGGCTTCAAAACGCTGAACATGTGGTTCTATACCATGAATGGTTACGGCAAAAGCACCCAAATAATCGGTACCAAAACTTTGCGGTTGTACAAAATCGGCCAACGACAAATTGGGTTGCCCCGGTGCTTTTTGAATTTGCTGGCGCAAAAAAGATAAGGTTACCGTTCCTGCATCGGTGGTTACCAACACATCATCGTTGTTGCTATTGGCTTCCCAAAAACCAATAACGCCTTTAGCGGTTAACCATTTTTCGGCAATCATGGTATCTAACAATGCATTGGCATCGTTGTACAATTTAGTGGCTTCTTTACCCACTACTTCGTCCGATAAAATGGCCGGAAAATTGCCATGCATTTCCCAAGCAATAAAAAACGGTTTCCAATCAATATATTCACGAAGTTCGTTCAAATCCAACGCATCAAACACCTTTACGCCGGTAAATGTGGGTTTTACGGGTGCAAAATTTGCCCAATCAATGGCCACTTTGTTTGCCAAAGCATCGGCATAAGGCAAGTAATTTTTAGTAGATTGTTTGTTATCGAAGTTGAATTTCAACTTATCGTACTCAGTTTGAATACCACCCAAAAAGTCGGCTTTGGCATCTTTATTCAACAACGAACCCGCTACTGTAACACTGCGCGATGCATCTAACACATGCACCACACCGTTGGCATATTGCGGGGCAATTTTTACCGCTGTGTGCATGCGCGAAGTAGTGGCTCCACCAATCAGCAAAGGTTGTGTCATATTTCGGCGTGCCATTTCTTTGGCTATGTGTACCATTTCGTCGAGAGAGGGTGTAATTAAGCCACTCAAACCAATGATATTTACATTGTGCTTTTGTGCAGCATCTAGAATTTTATCGGCCGGTACCATTACGCCTAAATCAATAATATCGTAACCATTACAACCCAACACTACGCCAACAATGTTTTTTCCAATATCGTGTACATCGCCCTTTACAGTAGCCAACAATATTTTAGCAGCACCGGCAGCCTCTTCGTTGACAGTACCCGCAGCCAAATGGGCATTTTTACGGTCTTCTTTTTCTTGTTCTATAAACGGTGTAAGTACCGCCACGCTTTTTTTCATTACTCGGGCACTTTTTACCACCTGCGGCAAAAACATTTTACCCGCACCAAACAAATCGCCCACCACATTCATGCCATCCATTAAGGGACCTTCAATTACGTCGAGCGGTTTGGGATATTTTTGACGGGCTTCTTCTGTATCGGCATCAATATAATCGGTAATGCCGTTTACGAGCGAGTGTTTTAGGCGTTCTTCTACGGTAGTATTGCGCCAAGCTTCATCTTTCACTTCTACTTTGCCCTTGGCTTTTACCGTTTCGGCATGCGCAATGAGGGCTTCGGTAGCTTCGTTGTTATCGTTGTTGCGATTGAGGAGTACATCTTCGCACAATTGGCGAAGGGTGGGTTCAATTTCGTCGTACACTACCAACTGACCAGCATTTACAATGCCCATATCCATTCCTGCTTTGATAGCATAGTATAAAAAAACAGAATGAATGGCCTCGCGCACATGGTCGTTACCCCTAAACGAGAAAGATACATTGCTGACACCGCCACTTACTTTGGTAAGCGGCATCAGGCGTTTTATTTCGCGGGTAGCTTCAATAAAATCTACGGCGTAGTTGTTGTGTTCTTCTATACCGGTAGCTACGGCAAATATATTGGGATCGAAAATAATGTCTTG
>JAIXOS010000225.1 GCA_027486695.1 Chitinophagaceae bacterium
CCCTGCTAACAAAAACAACCACTCAAAATCCAAAAATAAACGTAACCAACCAGCTAAATAAGCAAAATAGATTTTTTGTCGGACAACAATGGTAAAAAATAATTAAACACTAATTTACTTGATAAACAGCACAATAAATCTGCTAATTCTGCGTTTAGCGCTTGAAAAAGTATTTCACGTAAATACACTCAAGGACATAAATGCGCCGTTGACCGACATAAAGGCATTGTTTGCAGAAAGCAAATCGCTTTTTTGTTGCAACACCGTTATTTTTGAATGTGGATATTTTTATGAAACTTAGAAAAGTTTTCAACCTATCAGCAAAAAATCTCTTGACATGAGTAATATATACCTCTTTTTGCAAAAACAAGCACAACCCTTATTGACAAGGTTGGTAGCATTTGTAAGTGTTGGGCTACTGGCATTTGGCAGTTTGCAACAAGCTAAGGCACAATACACCACTACACATTACGTTGCGCCATCGCCTTGGAGCTATTTTACCAATGCTAACGAATTGGTTGTAACTACATTAAGTACTTCACCGGTGGTAGTTACCATCAAAAAAAGTGATGGTGCCCTTGTTTCCAACTCACTTACTACCGTTGCGGGTTCGCCACTTCGGTATCGTTTTTCACAAGCCGGCTTAGCGGCAAATCCTACCAACACAATCCTAAATAGTGCCGGATTGATTGTATCGGCCTTAACACCAATTGGTTTACAAATTAGAAATATTGCGTCGGACTATGTGGGTATCAACGCCTCGGAAGATTGTAAGCAAAAAGGGAATTCCGCATTTACTTCCATGGGCGATCAAGGCCTTGGCACTAGTTTTAGAGTAGGGTATTATGCACAAGTAACAGGCAATAGTTGTTTTGCAGGCGAAACAGGGGCTCCTATTTATAGTATACTAGCCAAATACAGTAGCACTACCGTTACGCTCAATGGCAACCTTGTTACGACACTTAATGCAGGTCAATCTTATTTGTTACAAGCCCCAATGGGCAGCTTGATTACGACAAACAAAAATGTGGTTGTCAATTCCGGAATGCGCGTAGATAATTCGGCTGGCTGCGGAGACGGTGTAGCAAGTCAAGTTTTACCTATCAATCTTCTTGGCACTTCGTACATCGTTGTTCGCTCGGGCGGTAACAATGGTTATGAAAAATCGACTATCATCGCTTCGGAGGCCAACACTACCGTACAAGTAACGATTACGGGAGGCGCTACCACCAACTACACGCTAGCCAATGCTGGCGATTTTGTAACTATTAATAATGGAGATGGCAGTACACAATATTCCTCTTGTGCCATTACTGCCTCTAAACCTGTAGAGGTATTTACCGGTTCGGCATCGGGCTGCGAAATTGATATGATTGTGCAACCACCATTGAGTGTTTGTTCCGGTTCTTTCGATGTTCAAACGTATAAATTTTTATCTTTCAACAATACACAGCTCCCCTACTTTGGCTATATCTTAGTGCAAAGTGCTACCGAAAAAGTGTATTTTAACGAAGTGGATTTAGAAACCATTGTTGGCAAACGTCAGTCGGTAGGCAACACCGGCTTTTTCATTATTCGATATACCAATTCACAATTAGGCAATCCGGCTACACTTCGCTTTAATGTAAATGCCCGTATTAATGTGGCTTTGGTAGAAAGCGGCGGCGGTTTTTCTATGTCGTCCTTCATTTCTTCTTTCGCTAGTAATACCATGCCTCCTCCATCTATTTCAGCTAGTTGTCTGCCAGCTACTTTTACCGCCCAAAGTGGATTTTCTACTTATTCTTGGTATAAGAACGGCGTAGTATTAGACAATATTAGTACGCAAAACTTCACTCCTACCGAATATGGTTCGTATAGTGTTTCGGGCGTTAGTGCTACTTGCGGAACAACACAAGTATCATCGGCAGTAACCGTTAATCCGCGTCCTAGTGCAGGGGCAGATCAAACAATTTGCGCAGGTAATGATTTATCAATAACAGGAAGCATGCCTGCCGGGTTCACAAATAATGGCACTTGGGTAGCAATGGGAAGCAATCCTACTGGCAGTACTTTGGGAAATACGGTGAATGGAACAGCCACGATTAATTTTGATCAAAACTATAGTGGGCTTTACAAATACATTTATAATGCAGGCTGTACCGACACGGTGAATATTACCGTAAAAGCTGTAGCCAAATCAATTACGAATGCCTCCATTTGTCCTGGCAGTTTTTATTTATTCAATGGTATAAAATACACTGAAGCAGGGTACTATGGAGATGCTATTTTCACTGCCGCAAACGGATGTGATAGTATTGCGTATTTAGATTTAACAGTTAAAAAAGCCTCTACTTCTACCACGAAAGCAAGTATTTGCCCAGGTAGTTCTTACGCCTTCAATGGTACAACTTATACTTCCGCAGGTACCTACACCGCTAAACTCACGAATTCAGTTGGATGCGACAGTATTGCGACACTCATTCTTACTGTAAAAGCCACTTCGGCTTCTACTACAAATGCAAGCATCTGTGCAGGTGGTTCTTACGCCTTCAATGGTACAACTTATACTTCCGCAGGTACATACACTGCTAAACTCACGAATGCAGTTGGATGCGATAGTATTGCCACATTGATTCTTACAGTTAATGCAGTGCCTACCCCGCTCATTAGCAATTTAGGTAGTGCCGCTTTGTGTGCCGGCAGTTCAAACAAACCTTTATTGGTTAGCAGCAATACTACTAGCAATCAATGGTTACTAGATGGAGCTCCGCTTGTGGGTGCAACAAAAGATACACTTGAAGTTACACAAGCAGGTTCATATACCGTTATTTCTCAATCGGTTGAGGGATGTTTTTCTTTAGCTGCCGCACCAGTAACTATTGCACATGTTGCAGCACCAATTATCAGCGGCCCAAATGCTGTTTGTTTAGACTCATCCATTCAAATAACTGCCAATACAAACGGTGGCTTTTGGAATAGCAACGACACTACTCTGGCCACTATTAGTCAAGCTGGTGGTGTTATAGCCAAAAAAGTAGGCCATACAGCTATCGTATACACGGTAACTAATAGCAACTGTGTATTTTCGGTTTTGCACAACATTCAAATAACTGATTGTTCTGATACGGTAAGCAGTGGTATTACCGGAGGATTGGAAAGCAAAAGTTTGGGCTTTGCTGTTGCCAATAGGGTATACCAAAGAACCATTGAAGGAATAGCGGCATCACCAAACTATGTCATTCTTCCTGCCGTTCAAACAAAAATAAACGCCAAACAAACTTTGGGCAATAATGAAGCGCCAATACTTTCCAATTGGTTACCATCTGCTACACCCATTCAATCGATTTTAAGTGCCCCGATAGTCGTTTACAACACCACTCCAAAAGATTTGGAAAATATCACAAATGCCCAAACTGTAATAGCACAAGACTATACCATCAACAATCAATGTAAGGCAGTAGCATTTGCTGTAACCACTAATGGCATGGTATACTCACATACAAAATCGATTTGCGATAGATTAAAAGGCGCTACTTTACAAGGAGTTACTAATTTGCGGGTTAACTCTTACACGTTGTTACAGTTTAAATTACGCCAAGCAAATGGTACGATTGAATACTTTACAAGCTTTTCTGCAAGTAAAAACAACAACTCCAATCTTGCTGTATTGCAAAGCAATTGGATAAATGAAGAAACTGTTGGTTACGATGTTATGCACAATTTCCAACTTTGGGCAAGTACCCCAAGCGTGTTGCAAGCAATGGCTACCGATGCCTTGAATAAAATAAGCAATAGCTGGCCAATGGTACAAATCAATCATCCTACCCAACCCAAAACCTTCATTGTTAGTCATGCGCGCATTGGTAAAACATTGCAATTGGTTGTTGCCAACCAATCTGCGAACACCGCATTCGACGCCAATGTGCAAGTTCGCCAAACAGAATTGAGCAGCAATAGCAATACAATAACAATTCCCGTTTCGGTGAAAGCATTTGGAACCACTACAGTAAATATAGACATGGCCGATGCTTACGAAGCTCAGTTGTATTTGAGTAATGCTAGTAGCACCAAACTGGAAGATGTCGTTTATTCTAATGATGGTACTTGGAACCACAATTTCAATGCGCAAAATACCACCATCAATAGCTTTTCTATTACCAACGATACTCTTTCTACCCCAATAAACGAGTACCGTTTGTTCAGAAATGTTCGCCTCGCTGCAACTACTAACGATTATGTATCTATTTATAAATTGTTAAAAGCCGCTGGCACTCCTTTAAACTTAACCGCTTATAAAGGACTTAAGTTTACTGCTACTACATACGGTGCGGGAAGCGTGGCTATCACATTGGTAAAAAACAATATCAACAGTTGGCAGCAGCAATACAGCCTCACATTGCCGCTTCAAAATGGCACGCACGATTACACAGTGAGTTTGAGCGATTTTGCAGCTGCTGGCATTCAAAATCTTACTGCCGATGATATTACAACCATCAACTTTGCATTTAGTAGTGCGAGTATGCAGCGCAACAATATTTCTATACAACTCAACAATGTTCGATTTACCAAATACGACGATAGCTACTTGGCCAAACTAACCGACAAAACAGTTACTGTTGCGCCAAACCCTATTGAAGGAAATACCTGTACCATTCGCTTCAAAAGCGCCGAACGCCAAACGTTACAATTATTGATTGTAGAAACCGCTACCGGAAAAGTTACCTATCGCACCGCTTTAACCGCCGAAGTAGGCAATAATCAAACCAAGCTTACTTTACCTGCTCAATTGGCTAAAGGCAGTTATAAGATACTATTACAAAACAATAGTAATACGTACACCCCAGCAAACATGCTTTATATCCGCTAGGCATTAACAACTTGTTTACCAAACAATCGGCAAAGTAGCAGTGTTACTTTGCCGATTGTTTTATATATC
>JAIXOS010000405.1 GCA_027486695.1 Chitinophagaceae bacterium
CATGGATAAGAAAAACCAGGTACTCCAAGGAGTGATTAATAAGGCCAATCACCGAGTTGCGGAAAATCTAGCCGGTGAGCAGCCGGCATTAAGACCCGACGCTAATGCCAAGTATTACGCAGAAGTAGTGGTAGATCTTGATCTTATTGTAGAGCCTATGATTGCAGATCCGGATGTTAATAATGCGGATGTGTCTAAAAGATATACCCATGATACTATTAGACCATTGTCTTACTACGGAGGACACAAAAAAGTAGATCTTGGATTTATTGGCTCTTGTATGGTGCACAAAGGCGATATGAAAATATTGGCTCAAATGCTTAAAAACATTGAAGCACAAAATGGAAAAGTTGAATTCAAAGCTCCGCTTGTGGTAGCACCGCCCACCTACAACATTGTTGACGAATTGAAAGCAGAGGGCGATTGGGAAGTATTGCGCAAATATTCAGGCTTTGAGTTTGATGATTTGGCTCCAAAGTCAGCAGCTCGTACTACTTACGAAAACATGTTGTACTTAGAGCGTCCGGGTTGTAACCTTTGTATGGGTAACCAAGAAAAAGCGGCCAAAGGCGATACCGTAATGGCCACCTCTACACGTTTGTTCCATGGTCGTGTGGTTGAAGATACCGAAGGTAAAAAAGGCGAGTCTTTGCTGTCTTCTACACCGGTAGTGGTACTTTCTACCGTTCTTGGTAGAACGCCCACTATTGATGAGTACGTAAAAGCAGTAGAAGGTATTAACCTAACCAAGTTTGCACCTTCTCACATCAGTTTGGTGAAATAAGGATAGTTATTCAAATCATAAAAAGTGCCATGTTTCAAAAGGAGCATGGCACTTTTTTATTCAGAATCGTGCATTAAATTAAGTACCAAGTGAGTGTCGTTCAGCCACTTCAATTACAGCAATGTCTGTCAAGTTGATTTTTTTAAACAAAGTTGGTATAAATGATTAGCTGATATAAAGTGTTGAAAATGATTAGCATATGATTAAATGAAATCCACATCAAATGTTTGAGCCACTAATGCTAAATCTGCAACCACCGAATCCACTAAAGGGATACCCTTTGTAAGGCGGTCTGTTTCCATTTTTCGCTCTGGATCACCGGGAATCAGTACTTTTTCATGTTCGTTGATGGGAGTAGCGTTTCTAAAACGTTCAATCCAGTTGTCCATGTGCTGTTTAAATTCATCAGCAGGTCTAAACGCATCAATGCGCATAGCACCCAAAAAATGACCCAATCCTTCGCCGGGCATATTAACCGGCATGGGTACATAGGCTGGAAAAGGAGGCGCCCAAGGGCCGTAACTAGCACCACTAAGCACCGCAGAAAAAATATCTACAATACTTCCAAGTGCATAACCTTTGTGGCTGCCATGTTCTTTGTCGCTACCCAATGGCAATAAAGCACCTTGTTTTTTAAGAATATGGGCATCGGTAGTAGAGTTGCCATTTTCGTCTTGTACCCATCCCAAAGGAGTTTGGGCATTTTGACGTTGTAAAATTTCAAGTTTACCATTTGCAGCAGTAGTTGTAGCAAAATCGGCAACAAAAGGCGGTTGTTTACCCGCCGGAATGGCTACAGCAATGGGGTTGGTGCCAAGCATTCGTTCTTTACTAAAGGTAGGAGCCACCAAAGCACTTGCATTGGTCATTGCCATACCAATCATGTCGTGTTGCAGTGCTAGCATGGCATGGTAGCCGGCAATACCAAAGTGATTACTGTTTTTGACACTAACCCAACCGGTACCTACTGTTTGGCTTTTTTGAATGGCAATGTTCATGGCAAAAGGAGCCACTACCAATCCCAAACCGGCATCGCCATCTACTACGGCTGTAGAGGGTGTTTCGTGTACAATGCGGATGTTGGGCGAGGTATTAATGCGTTGTGCCTGCCATAGTCGTACATAACCACTTAAGCGGGCCACTCCATGACTATCAATTCCTCGTATGTCGGCCGATAACAAAGCTGTGGTCGCGGTTTGTGCGTGTACGCTGCTGCACCCCATTTTTTGAAAAATAGCATTGGTAAAGTCAAAAAGCTGTTGATAAGTAAAAATTTGTATCATATTTGTAAACGAACAAGCTACTGTAAAATGCTGGCAAGTTAGGGGTAAATATGCATTGGGCATCGGCTAATTTTGCAGTAGTCAATGTCGTTAAATTTGTTGATAGTAAGGGTACATGCCCAAAGTAAGCGGGAAAAGTGTATGAATAAATGGATAGCCATTTTTGTATTTTTTGGGACTATAATTCCATCGGTAACCTCTTTGTATGCACAGCAATGGCAGCTGACAAACATACAAACAGAGGTAGTGTTGTATCCACGCCGTGAGCGTTTTAAAGAATACCTACATCAAATGGTAAAAGTCAATCTTAGTGTACCTTACCATGCTGACAAGGAAGAATCCTACAACCAAGCTTTAGATGCTGTAACGCAATTTATGCTGAACGATACGGTAACCATCCACTACCTGCAACAAGCGTTAATTACCTACGCACAGCTGCCGTCAGGTACCCAAAAGGCACTTTTAGAAGCAATATTAAGTATGCAAAGTCCGGCTTTTGTAACAACTATTCAGCAATTGTTGCAACATGAAAAACAGCCGAAACATTTGGCGATGATGGCCGAATATGTATTGCAAAACACCACCAAACCGCGCATTACTACCATCGCAGACTTGCTGAAATTATTGCCCCAAACAACTATTGATAATGGCGATAGTATTTCCCTGACAAACCTCCTGCGGCAGTATTTGTTAGAGAAAAGGAGGGTGCCGTGGTTTTTGGATAGTGCTCAGTGGTGCGCTTTGTTTGCCTTGCAACAACAAAAACATGAAAAAACCATTTATTCCATACAAAGACACAACCGAAATTTTGCAGGGTTAGCCATCATTCAAAATGCCGACGGGCGGTTTGCAAGAGATAGTACGGGTGCCTTGTTGGTATTTCAACAGTTGGCTCGATCGGCTTCCAATATGCCTTATTTTGTTACCAATGGCAATACGCCGCAAGGCATGTTTGCAATTGTAGGAGCCGATATTTCGCGCAACCAATTAATAGGCCCATCACCCAATATACAAATGGTGATGCCTTTTGAAAATGATAGTTTGTTTTTTGGAAGCGATACGTTGCAAAACTTCCACAAGCAACAATTGTATCGGAGTTTATGGCCTCCTTCATTGCAACAATATTCGCCTATTTGGCAAGCATACGAGGCAGGGTATATAGGACGTAGCGAAATAATTGTTCATGGCACTACCATCGATCCGGATTATTTTTTACAACAACCTTTTTTCCCTCTTGTACCCACTATGGGTTGCTTATGTACCTACGAAAATTGGAATATCTTCAATGGTAAGTTATTAAAAAGCCAACAATTACAATTGGCCAATGCTTTTTTTGCCGATGGTGTCATGAGTGGGAAATTGGTGGTTTTGGAAAAAGATAATGTACAGCAGCCCGTTTCCTTGAACGAAGTAACTCTATTGGTGAATGCATACGAACACAAACACATAATGTTCAAGTGAATACCCTCTTTTCCCCTATAATTGGCAAAACAGTTAGATTGGCTTAATCATTGGTTAACATTTGAAACTGTTTTTATAATCAAAATGCTACCCGACGGGTAAATGCATACGAGTATTTTTACCTGCTTTTAGGAATGTTCATTCTTTTGTAGTTGGTTTAAACTGGATTCACAAAAGCGGAAGTTGGTTTGCACGCGAAGCGCGATGTACAATAAATAGGTTTGTTCTTTATAAAAGTATATCGTAAAAAACGTGTAATTGAATTTAACCAAATGCTTTCGTTAATAAATGGATTTGAATATTAAAAACCACCTCTAAATAATGCCTTGAAACGGAAGCAAGTAGGTTTCTTGTTTTTTGAATGTAATTGCCAATTATATGCGCTATTTTCTAACGATTGTTCTCTTGTTTTGCCTACATAATGCCAACTGTCAGTCGCTTCCTGTTATTATCAGCAGTGCACATGCACTTGTGCACAAGGAACCCTATGCCGGTAAATTTAAAGAACCTGAATACGTAAAAAAGGAAGGGTTTAATGCAATGGTACTTCCGGTAAATTTAAATATGTGCCTCACATACGACAATTACGAACCCAATGTTGTACCTCAAGGTTCTGCTGCACGCAAATGGATTACCGATAAAGCGGTATTGGGTCACGCTGCATTGAATAGTATTAAATCGGCACATTTGAATGCCTATTTAAACATGGATTTTTTAATTTTCCCAGCGGCTATTTGGAAAAAATATGGCGACCAAATACGAAGCACAGAAGGAAAAGTAAAAGAAACCGGAGCATATAATAACGAAAACGCCACGAAGCCTGATATCAACAAACCACTTACACAAACACTGTTACGTGCCCAAATAGATGCATTATTCACCAATTTTCCTCAATTAGATGGGATTATTTCCCGATTTGGCGAAACCTACCTACACGATTACCCACACCACATGGGCGGTAATCCTGTTAGCAATGTGGAAAGCGCGCAAATAAACGATCAAATAACCTTTATCAAAATATTGAAAGAGGAAGTTTGCGAAAAACGACACAAAAAACTCTTTTTTAGAACGTGGGATTTTGGCTTTCATTTTCACAATAACCCGGCTTTTTATTTAGCCGTAACCAATGCCATCAC
>JAIXOS010000155.1 GCA_027486695.1 Chitinophagaceae bacterium
ACACTGCCATGTAGTTGTCAAAACTTTCTTTTTCAGGGTCAAAGTCTATTAGCAAGTCTATATCACTTTCAATAGTCTGCTTGTCATTCAAGTAAGATCCAAAAAGTCCAACATTAGAAACACCAAATTTTGATAATTCTGATTTATGCTTCTTTAAGATTGATAATATGTTATCTTTTGTCGTCATTGTTATCAAAAATAGGCAAAATAAAATTTCTTAGCTAATTGTAAATTGAAACGAAAATTACAGCCAACGAAAAAGGCTTGGCGTTGTTGGGGCTTAGAGTTGTGTCACGCTTGGCCGTCTGCCGTTGAATAAAGATAAAAAGTTGATTTTAAATTCCCGCTGTTCGGTTTAGTTCACCGAAGTTCAATAAAGTTCTTAAAGTTGCGATACGAGTTCCGTCACGCCCACTAATGCCAAACCTCATGTTGTGCGTTCGCCCTATTTGTCAATTATGTAAGCTTGATGTTTTTCTAATTTGTCTACTTGCAATTTGAACGAGGGCAAAAAAGTAATAAGTTCTTCAATTTTACTCGTGAAGCAATTTAGTAATGCGATTGTTACAGGGTATTGGTCAAGATTTTGTTGATACATTAAATTCTTGTCTATGGTCAATAGCATATCAAAATTATTCTCAACGCAATATGTCATCAACTTCCCATTTTTAACGCCACTCAAATTCAATTAAATGGTTTTTAAGTCTTTTGGTAATGCACTCGTCAAGCAAAATTTTCATTGAGGATATTTGAGGAAGTTTCAATTAGTTTTTGTGACATTTCAAGCAGTTTAATAACCTGATTTTTACTTACGCCTTCAAAATCGTCAAGGAAAGTTTGAATCGTGTCTCCTGTTTCCAAATAATCGAAAAGGTTTTTTATTGTAACCCTCGTGCCAAAAAAAACGGGTGTTCCTCCTAATATTTCTTGGTCAATATTTATTACTTGATTGTCCATAAACACAAAGTTTGATAATAGTAGTTGAAGTTAATACATTTTCAGTGTGGTTACAACTTGTTGGAAGGGTGACGCACAACTCTGCAATAAACGAAAATCTATTTACAACAAACCATCATCAGTCTATTTTTCCGGTACTTAATCTTCTATATCATCCCATCAATCCAATAGCCCTTTCCCAAGCCGCTATCTCTATTGTTAATTTTCGTATTCGGCTTTAAGGGCAGCTAGCTCGGTGCTTGGGTGTTCAATGGCTTTTGAAACATTTAACCCTCTTAAAATCCCCAAACACCTAACTAAAACATGCACTGACCCATCTAAAAACTAAGCTGAGGTACTAAGAAACCAGACTGTTGCAGTTTTGAAGTGGCGGAGGGGTACTTCATAATTAGGCTGACGCAACTTTTTGGTGGGTAAGGGTACATAAACATTTAGTAGCACTTCATTTTGAAGTGGGTACCCCCACTTACTTAAGGGGTATACCCACTCTAAAACCGGGCAAACTTAACTTGAAAGTGGGTAGCAGGGTTAATAAAACAGTAGAACAATGTCTGAACTAAGATTTTGCAGGATTAAAGGGATATGTGTGATTAATCTATGGAATCAAAAAAAATCCCCGTTCAGACGTACCTACGCTTAGGATAAAGCTGCATAAAGTACAGAACGTACAAGAGTGCGACGCAAGAAAAGCACAATCGAGCTACTACAGTTGGGGACAAAAAAATATTCGTTAAGCATGGTTATGGCTATTGAATGAATCGTAAAACATGCAATTAATGGATGGATTTATGTAAATGCTTGTTGCTATTATGGGCTAGTTTTATGCGTCAATATTTACCTATAAACCAACACATAGTACCATGAGCAACCCAATAAAAAAAGACAGCAAAATAGATGGCGGTGACAGCATGAGCCAAAAAACCAACGAAGATTTTAACAAAAAGAAACCTTTGGCAGATGAGCCCGACTTTTTGCCGCCTATTACCGTGCCACCACCACCCATAATAGATTCGACGAAAGACACAGGAAAAGCGCCACCTGAAGATTCAATTGCCCAATAATAAGTAGGACGCCATTAAACAAGGTGCCAGCCATTTTATAATTAAGCTTAGTTTTATGTATGCTTCAAAAGTCAACGGTGCAGTTACTGCGCCTGCCATTTTCTTATTTTTTAATGCCCGTGTATTGGTTTGCATTGTCGTTTGTGCCACATATTAATTGGTATAGGGCAGCGCTTGTTTTTGGGTTGCTGCACCTACTGCTTTACCCGGCAAGCAATGGCTACAACAGCTATATGGATAGGGATGAGGGCAGCATTGGCGGAATAGAAAACCCCATGCAGCCCACCAAGCAACTGTATTGGGTAAGCATTGGTATGGATGCATTGGGGGCAATTTTGTCGCTCTTTATTTCGACGCCCTTTTTTGTGGCTTACAGTTGTTATATTGTTTGCTCAAGGCTATACAGTTATAGAGGCATTCGCTTAAAACAATACCCCATTATTGGTTTTGCTACGGTGATTATTAACCAAGGCGCGTTGACTTTTTTTATGGTGTATCATGGTGCTAGCAGTAATCTAACCACCCATTTGCCTTGGCAACCAGCACTAGCCGCCGCATTTTTAATTGGGGGCTTTTACCCAATTACACAAGTGTACCAGCACCGGCAAGATGCAGCCGATGGCGTAAAAACCATTAGTATTTTACTAGGCATTAGGGGTACGTTTTTGTTTTGCGGTGTCATGTATGGTATTGTAGCGGGGTTATTGTTTAACTACTTTTCAAGCATACACCAATTGGCTGTTTTTGGCTTGCTAGCCCTCTTTTTTGTTCCCATTATTGTATATGTAAGTAAATGGATACATAAGGTTTGGCAAGATGATACGAACGCAGATTTTAAACATACCATGCAGTTAAATTGGCTAGCAAGTAGTTGTACCAATTTGGCATTTATTACTCACTTAATGCTACACCAACTTTGACAAATATTGTTTCTATAGCAACAGCAGTACCTACCCACAAGCATCAGCAGGAAAGCATTTTGCATTTTATGCAAGAGATGTATGGGCTAGATGCTGATGACAAACGCAAGCTGGCATTTTTATATCATCAAAGTCACATCAATACAAGGTATTCGTGCGTGGCAGATTATGGCGTACCAAAAGCAGATTGGACCTTTATACCACCAACAGACCATGCAGATTTTCCTAGCATTGATGTGCGCATGCAACGGTATCAGGAGGCGGCTTTACCACTATCGGTAGATGCCATACACCAATGTATTAATGGCATTATTACACCTGATGAGATTACACATTTAATAACAGTAAGTTGCACCGGCATGAGCGCACCGGGCTTAGACCTGCAAGTGGCCGAAGCCATGCAATTGTCGCCCAATATTTTTCGTACATCGGTGAACTTTATGGGTTGCTATGCGGCAATACATGGGCTAAAATTAGCCAAAATGATTTGCGATAGCAGTACCACCAAAGCCAATGTGGTAGTGGTATGTACCGAATTATGTACCCTGCATTTTCAGAAGGAATTTACGCCAGATAATGCAGCGAGTAGTTTACTATTTGCAGATGGTAGCGCAGCAGTATTACTGTCAAATACGATTAAAACAGACAAGAGTTTAACGCTACAAAACTTCTACTCACAAATTGCGTATCAGGGTAAGAAAGACATGGCATGGGAAATCAGT
>JAIXOS010000167.1 GCA_027486695.1 Chitinophagaceae bacterium
GAGTTGACGAACAATCGGTTGAATCAAGGTTAATTCGTAACCCTTTTGCAATAAATATTGGGTGATGGCAACTTGTTGTACTAAGGTGTTGGCCGATTGGTGTTGGCTTTGCAGTAGCACCCATTTTTTTTCAGCCAACTGTGTCAATGTATGTAAATAGGCTGCTTCATCAATACCCGCAAGTGCTTCCGCAATTAAATAATTACTTACTTTTTTTGCTTTAAGTGCATGTTTAATTTTTATTTTCCCCCATCGTTTGTTTCTAAACTTGCCTGAGGCAAATTCGGAAGCAAAACGTGCTTCGTTTAAAAAATTCTCTTCAATCAAAGTACACAAAATAGCATCTACCTCTTTTTTAAACAGCCCCATCGAATACAATTTATCTATTGTTTCGGCATGACAACGCTCTTGATAGGCGCAATAATGTTTAATTTTCTGTAAAGCTTGTTCCGGCGTTGGCCGCGATTGATTCCTCATTGCAAAAAAAATAGAATGCCTTACTACCGCACAAATTGTAGTATTATTAAAAATAACAAAAATAAAAGCAACTGCACGTAACTTTGCATTTAAACGTATTTCAATCGCAAATAATTGCGTTAAATAGCCCTTTGGAAACAATGAAATCTTAACAATTTACAGTACGTTTGCTATCTAACAAAAAAACTGAACCGGACATGAAGTTTATTGCAGCATCATCATCGCTATTAAAACATTTACAACAAATCAGCGGTGTTATTAACTCCAACACAGTATTACCTATTTTGGAAGATTTTTTGTTTGAAATTGAAGAAAAAAAACTCACCATTACTGCTACCGATTTAGAAACGGTAATGCGTGTACAAATGGAGGTGGAAAGTAAGGAAGACGGAAAAGTGTGTATACCTGCCAAAATTTTAATCGACTCGCTCAAAAACATTCCCGATCAGCCACTCACTTTTACTATTGGCAGCAATTTTGAAATAGAAATTACAAGCGACAACGGTAAATACAAAGTGCCCGGCGAAAACCCCGATAATTTCCCCAAAGAACCAACAAACGACGATGCAAGCAGCTTTACCATGAAAAGTACAGCACTTGTTACAGCTATCAACAAAACCCTTTTTGCAGTAAGCAACGACGATTTGCGACCGGCAATGACGGGAGTATTTTTTGAATTGACACCCGATTATTTACAATTTGTAGCTACCGACGCCCATCGCTTGGTTCGCTACAAACGCACCGACGCACACGCTACCAAAATCGATTCGTTTATCGTGCCCAAAAAACCATTGAACCTGCTGAAAAATGCATTGCCCGACAATGATGATGAGCTAACCATTAGTTACAACAGCAACCATTTATTTGTTGTTCACAATGGCGTTCAAATGATTTGTAGATTGATAGATGCACGTTTCCCCGACTACAAAGTAGTTATCCCTGCCGATAATCCCTATAAATTAATTGTTAATAAGTCCGACTTCCAAAGCGCATTGCGTAGGGTAAGTGTATTTAGTAACAAAAGCACCAATCAAGTAGCACTCACCATTTCCGGCACCGAATTAAAACTTGCTTCGCAAGACGTAGATTTTAGTTTTGAAGGTAATGAACGCATGGCTTGTGAATACGACGGAGAAGACATGGCAATTGCATTTAATGCTAAGTTTTTAATTGAAATGCTCAATGCTGCCGATACAAGCGATGTAAAATTGGAACTTTCTGTGCCCACAAGAGCCGGATTGATAAAACCCACAGAACAAGGCGAAGGCGAAGATTTACTCATGTTGGTAATGCCGCTGATGCTCAATAACTAATTTTTTTTGGCTGTAAACAATTTCGGCTTTACTTTCGCTCCGCAATGAACACAATAAAGACCACAAAGCGTACTAAGAAACACATCCTATTTGGGAAGTAGCTTTACCTTTGTGTATATTTATACATCATACAAAAAGAGCCTTCCCAACTTGGGAAGGTTTTTTTTTGCATAAAAAACTAAAAAAACGCAATTCATTATTCATTAATAAAAAACACACACAATGAAAGTAGCCGTAGTAGGTGCTACCGGTTTAGTAGGCACAAAAATGTTGCAAGTATTGGCAGAACGTAATTTTCCGGTAACCGAAATCGTACCAGTTGCATCGGAACGCAGCGTAGGTAAAGAAGTAACATTCAAAGGCAAAAACTACAAGGTAGTAAGTATGGCCGATGGTATTGCTGCAAAACCTGCTGTAGCCATCTTTTCTGCGGGTGGTGGCACTTCGTTAGAGTGGGCGCCCAAATTTGCCGAAGCCGGTATTACCGTTATCGATAATTCTAGCGCGTGGCGTATGGACCCTACCAAAAAACTAGTAGTACCCGAGGTGAATGCCAACGTACTTACCGCCAACGATAAAATTATTGCCAACCCTAACTGTAGTACCATACAAATGGTAGTGGCTTTGCAACCGTTGCACGCCAAATACAAAATAAAAAGAGTGGTAGTAAGCACTTACCAAAGTGTAACCGGTACCGGAAAAAAAGCAGTAGACCAACTGTTCAATGAAAGAAAAGGTATTGAAGGCGATATGGCCTATAAATACCAGATAGACCTGAACGTAATACCTCAAATTGACGTGTTTTTGGAAAACGGATACACCAAAGAGGAAATGAAAATGGTGAAAGAAACGTGCAAAATCATGCAAGACGATAGCATTAAAGTTACAGCCACCACCGTGCGTATTCCTGTTGTGGGCGGCCATAGCGAAAGCGTAAACGTGGAGTTTGAAAACGATTTTGATCTAGCTGAAGTAAAAGCATTGTTACAAGCTGCACCCGGTGTTGTGGTAGAACAAGACGATGCCGCACAATTGTATCCAATGCCCTTGAATGCACACGAAAAAGACGAAGTATTTGTAGGTCGTTTGCGTCGCGACGAATCGCAACCCAATACCCTCAATATGTGGATTGTAAGCGATAACCTACGCAAAGGTGCCGCTACCAATGCCGTACAAATTGCTGAATATTTGCTAAGCGTAGGCTTGTTATAGCAAGCACCACCCACGCCGGCTTTCAAAAGGAACTGTATTATTACGGTTCCTTTTGTTTTTGGTACCAACTTGCTTCTAAAACAAACAACTATCAGTATCTTGTAAGCCCTTAATAACCGATATTTAGGTCATTATTTTTTTTGTACCAGCACACACCCATGTTACTACGCATTCATCCCGACAACCCCAACGAACGCCACATCAAAACAGTGGCCGAATGCCTGCTCGACGGGGGAATCATTATTTATCCTACCGATACCATTTACGGCTTAGGTTGCGATATTTCTAAAAAATCCGCCATCGAAAAAATTTGCCGCATCAAACAAATTGATCCTGCAAAGGCCCAACTCAGCTTTGTATGCTACGACCTGAGCGATTTAAGCACCTACACCAAAAGCATCGATACACCACTATATCGCATTCTAAAAAATTACCTTCCCGGCCCGTATACCTTCATTTTGCCGGCAAGTAAACAAGTGCCCAAAATTTTACAAAGCAAAAAAAGTACCATCGGGTTGCGTATTCCCAACAACAATATTGCCCGAGCCATTGTACAGCAATTACAACATCCGCTACTGTCGGCCTCCTTACCCGGCCAAATGGTTGAAGAATATACTGATCCGGAACTCATGTATCAAAATTTTGAAAACTTAGTCGACATTGTTATCGACGGCGGTATAGGTGGTTTTGTGCCAAGTACCATTATTGACTGTACCAAGGATCA
>JAIXOS010000333.1 GCA_027486695.1 Chitinophagaceae bacterium
CTGCCGATGATCGCCAGGGGCAAATTGTGTTTCTAACGAATACTGACCGGTTAACAACCCACTAGCCAAAGGTACACGGGCTATGATACCTACGTTTTTGGCGGCGGCACGTTCAAAAAAGTACTCGTTTGGTCGTTGCCTAAATAGGTTGTAAATAATTTGTACGCTCGTAACATTTGGGTATTCAATCGCTTTTAACGCTTCTTCTACTTTTTCCACACTTACACCTAAGTGTGCAATTTTTCCTTCCTGCTGCAATTGTTCAAACAGCCCAAATATTTCCGGGCGATAATACACTTCGGTGGGCGGACAGTGCAATTGTATCAGGTCAATGCGCTCTACTTGCAAGCGTTGCAACGAATCTTCAACATATTTTCGCAATACTGATGTCGTATATCCTGCATTGATATGGGGTTGTATTTGTCGACCACATTTTGTGGCAACAAAAATGCGTTGTTGGTATTGCTTCAATATTTTTCCAACGGCAATTTCGCTTTCCCCGGCTTCATACACATCGGCAGTATCAATAAAATTAATACCGGCATCTATCGCCTTACGCAGTATGTTTTCGGCTGCTGCATGGTTAAATCCCGATCCCCATTTGCCGCCTACCTGCCAAGTGCCTAATGATATTTCGGAAATTTCAAATCCTGTTTTTCCTAAAGTTCTGTATTTCATGTGGCTTTATTAGGCTTCAAATATATAGCAGTAATGGCTGTTTGCAACAAACGAACCAATCATTTTTAATTACCTCTATATTGTATGGGTTGTAGGATTGGAAATCTTATTTATTCTTTTTGGTTGGCAAAAGCAATCATATTCAACAACAATTTACGAGCAACGGCAGCTGTAGTGGATGGATGAGAAAGGTTATTGCAAATGTCGAGGGTAGAAAAAATGATTTTTCCCTTGCCACAGGGTATTTCGCCCATTGCTGTACCCAATTGTTGCGGAAAGCAATGATAGGCACCGGCTATCAGTTGTTCGCCGGTCATGAGTAAACCACTGCGTTCATTTCCATTGCGTACCAATGCTTCGTAAGGCCAATCCATCCCTTTATTGGTGGGTAAATCCTTTAAAATAGGGTGTTGGGTTACAAAATGCACGCCACCCAGCCAATTGCTGCCAACCGCAAAACTGCCTTTGTAGTCAATATTGCAATGTTTGCTAATGGTTGGCATCCACGAAGCGGCATTGTCCAACAGCAGCAAAGTAGTGCCTTCTTTTTTCACCCTTTCTACAATTGCATCAGCATCCACTTTCACGGTATCTGGAATGATCCAATACACCCTTGCAGCACCCGAATGACGAGCGTGTTGTAATTCGGCTAAGAAGGTTACGGGCTTGCCGGCTTCTAATTGTATGTTGCCGCTTATTAAGCGGGTTTTGGCATCTTTATTAAAGGCTTGTCCGTTTATTTTCAAAACACCTTCTCCCCCGTATCCCGTTTCCATAAAAAACTGGTATTTTCCTGTAAATGGCGGAATCAAATTGCCCTGCCAGCGAATACTGTAATTGGTGGTGCCCGGTACTTTTTCGTGCGGAGTGGCACCTTGATATACAATCAGGTTCACTCCATTGTCGGTTTGTTGAGCTACTTGTTCGTCAAAATTCAATCCATTGTAATAGGTAGCCGTAAGACCGGGTTGGTTTTGCAGATTGGTAAAATTTTCGGTCGGAACAATCAACTTATCTCCACCGTTAGGGGAGCGACTCACCGCAATCCAGTCAAGTTTACCCAATCCTGATTGATAGGTAGGTACTTCCACTTTTTTGGCTTGTTTAAAATAAGTAGTCAATTGCGATCCGTATTCCAACACCGCACCTTTACCTGCTACGGTTGGCGTGTTACAATCTACTAACAGCACGCTATCTTGTCCATATATCTTAACCCCTTTTTGATTGGTCAATATGGCTTTGATGCAATACATGCCGGGAGTGTGTTGTTGCAATAGTGGGGTTTCATAACCTGCCAAGAGCAATTCGCCATAAACGTGTCCGCCAGTCATTTGTACCGCCTTTTGGTGTTGTGCTATGGTGCGACCATTGCCGGCAATGATTTGTATTTGCAAAGTGGCTGTTCCTTGCCAATTGTTTTCGTTAATAATATAAAAATCGGTCAGTAGTTTACCCGGTAACTCAACCACCTGTTTGCGTGGCTTAACAGCAATATATTGTGGTTGATTATAGTATTTGAGGATAGATGGACGACCTTTGGGATTACGGTAGCAATCTACAATGCCCGAATGGTTTTCAAGTATTTCGGCTTCCCAACCATTGATAACATAACCATCAGGTAAATTATTGATGCGACTCAATTCAATTTTTCGTCCCTGATGTTCAAACGAAATATCGCCCATGGCCAATGTAAGTGCATCAAGCGAAGGAAAAGAACGATGCAGTTGTTTGTTTTTATAAAACTGTTCAAATTGTTGGTATTGTTCCAAATACAAGGCACCATCCCAACCTTTATAGGTTTGTTTGTCGATATCGGCTTTGATAGCGGCAATACGCGGCGGTGCCGATAAAGCACCTTCCTCACCCCAATACACAATTTCTTTTTTGTTGGTGGTGTAACTATAATATTGCTGAGGATGTTGATATAGGGATTGATACCAAGTATGCGGACCCGGTGCGCGGTGATAATCGAACCAGCCATTCATGTACAAACTAGTGTCAAAGGGGCGAGCATGCAGTTTGGCCTGATCGTTTACATCGTTACCAATAGCCCATCCCGATGTGCGGGTAATGGTTCGTGAGGGGTCGAGGGCGTGGGCGGCACGCATATCCGCTTGTTGATGGGCAAACAAAACGCTATCTACATCCCGCATTTCGTTTTGCATATTGTAAATCACCAAACTCGGATGGCTACGATCGCGCTTGACCATGCGCTTGAGTTTCTCGGTAATCATCGCACGGGCAAAGCTGTCACGGTTGCCCGACATATAATGTCCCGGTTCTTCATAATACAACAATCCCAGCGAGTCGGCAATTTCTAAAATGCGCGGCTGACCAATACAACGATGGAAGCTGAGCGTATTCAATCCCAAATCCTTAGCCAATTTTACTTGTTTCAAAGCCAATTCTTCGGTAGGGAAAATACCCGTAACCGGCCAAAATCCCCAACTGATGGCACTGCGCAAAACAATTCGTTTGCCGTTTAACAACAACTCCGCATCCTTGCCAATGCCAGTCACTTCAAACGAGCGAAAGCCAAAAGCTTTATCAACTGCATCCAATGTTTGATTACCGTTTTTAACAGTGGCGGTCAATGTATATAAGTGGGGTGCATCTAATTGCCAAAGCAATGCGTTGGGCAGGGTGATAGAGGTGTTGAAAGTAGATTGACCGAGTGGTAATGCTGCAATAGGAATACGTTGTGTGAATACCGGTTGTTGCGGTTGTTTTTTATAGGCTACTGACACCAAAATAGCAGCTCCTTTTGCAAGCATACCCGTTTGGTTTTGTACCGTTACAAAGGCATTGATGGTTTGCGGGCGAGCCGTATTTTGGATATACAGATCCTCAATAAACGTAGGATGGGTAATGTTCAGCCAAACCCTACCGGTAATACCGCCAAAGCCATGACTGCCTGCAACCAATCGTTTGCCCCATTTAATCACATCACCATCGCCCCAATCAAAATTGCCGCCGGGGTCGGTAATGCGGACAGCCAATTGTACGGTGGTGTTCGGTTGTACAAAACGGGTAATATCTACATCAAACGGTGTATTGCCAATAACATCATAGCCTGCTAATTGTTGATTGATAAACACTTCGGCGCGGTATCTGCAAGCTTCAAAATGAATCACTAGTTTGTTGCCCTGTTTGTATGCCGGAATGGCAAGCTGACGATACCACCACGAAACCCCTTTGATATCTCCTTCGGGCGAAGGCTTGGTTTGTAAATAGGTTTCGGCGGTTCCGGGAACAGCTACCGCAAGGGCTTGCGCACTTTGCAACACCGACCAACCACCGGTGGGTGCATGTACCGGTAATTGTTGCACCGATACAGGAGGCAGGTACAACTCATCTTTCTTCCAAGAACTGTCTATGTCTTTCCACAATTTCCAGCCGCTACCCGATAAAGCAATCGTGGTGCGGGGTTGTGCCCAAAGGCAAAGGGGGAAAGCAAACATCAAAAAAGCGCCTATTCGTAATGCTGAAATTTTCATAGCAGTGCTTAATAATAAAAGGTTTGTTTGTTTTGTGAAATAGAGAAACGCTGATTGCCATTGGTGCATTTCGAAAAGTCAATCACTTCGCTGCGTCCATCGTTCCATTTAACCGTGAGTAAAGTACGCTGTTTGTTCCAGGTGGTTACAGGCAGTGCCATGCCGTAGCGGTAGGGCAGTAGCATCACTTTATACGCCGCTTTGCTTGCATCGGCACCAATAACCAAACGGCGTACCGGTAAATCTTTTGCTTTTGGTGCAGTAGCCCGCCACTCGTTAATAACGGGTTGTAAAGTATCGTTTTGGTTGTTGTAATTCAATACCCTAACCAATAACATTGCCTGATTATTGGCAGGGATGCCGTTGTACAGAGCGGGTAAACTATCTTTTCCCCATCCTTCCAGTTGATCGGGGTCGTTGCCGGTTAAAAGGATATCCAACTGACCATCTTTCTGCTTGGTGGTTTTCCATATTTGTACATCATGTTCCAGCGTAAGCACCCAATCGTAGTGGTGCAAAGCGCTGTCTTTTGCCATATCATCCATTACCAAGGCATAAGCATTTGTACTGCGTACAATGCCGGCAGTACGCAAAGCATATTGCACAGGATAATTAGGCTGACGTAAAAACGGACGAACTGCCCCTTTGGGTAAAACCCAATGTGGGGTTTGGCTGCGTGGCACGTTCAAATAAGGGTAGGGCAATTTCAGGTAGCTGAAATAATTGGTGGTATTGGGTTCCAGTTCCCAATTGCCATTTTTTGGATAATCAATTTTGTTTTGCAGTACATCTTCAACAGTATAATAGCCTTTGCCGCCCGGTTTTTCGCGCTCCATATTGTTCCAATCCCACACATATTTGGTGCTGCCGGTACAAAAAGTAGCAAACAGCGAGTCTTTAAATGCCAGCATTTGTCCGGGTGTAATTTCACTTTGTTTTTTATAATCAATGGTCAATACACTTTGCTTGCTGTTTTCAAAAGCATTGTATTGTACGGGGCTCCAAACCCTGCCGGCACCCGCAACCATAATGGCATTGCGATCGGCAAACGGATGTCCGCCATTGGCCTGACGGGTATGCATGTTCAGCATCAGCGCATCTTTACTATTCCAATTGCTGCGTGTCATCATCAAAGCACGTTCGCCACAAAAAAAGGTATTGGACAATTGTAAAGCTTCGGGATTATTGTTGTCGGCATCAAAGTCGGTTGCAAAAACGGCAAAAAACAGCAACGCATTAAAATAGCCATCGGGTCGGTCGGGAACATTGGAATAATCATCTTTTACCAATAGGCGATACACCCAGTCAATATGCTTATCGTTCGGAAACAGGTATTTCAAACCCAATAAATCACACACGTTGGGCGTACCAACTTTAGAACGGCTACCGCCCAGTAAGTCGTAACGAATAAAACCATTTTGCGAAGGAATCACGCTGTGCGGTAAAAAGCTTTGTGCATAGGCTTGTAAATGTGGATGCGCCGCCAAGTTATCAAAACCATACATTTGCTGCCGTTTGGCAAAGGGGATAATACCATCCATACCCAACTGATTTTTCGCTTCTCCTTCGTAGGTAGCGCCCGACTCAAACCAACCATAGGTAAACAGGTTGCGCCAACCGCGGTACATACCTTTTACTTTCAAATCGTTAAAACCCGGTTCGCCCTCAATACTCAATACCTGATGCAGCCAATACGAAAAAGTGGCCCAATTGCCCCTGCTGCTTTCGGCACCGTTAAATGTGCCATAGTTATCGTGGCTCCAGCTGCAATTAGCAAGTTCTTCGTGGATTGCTTTTTTCTGTTCGGGGCTTAGCCACGCATAAATAAAGTCGTAGGTAAATGCCAATTGCGCTACACCAACCGGTTGTTCGTTGGGTTTGGTAATGTGTTTTGCCGCTCGAACAGAGTCGCGCTTTGCCTGATCTATTTTCATGGCCGTCATCACTGCCGATGCCAATTGTGTGGCTGCCGCTGCATCATTATCTATCAGGCAACGGAAAGCTTCTAACGAAAAAGTATTCCAGTAATAGGCCGGAAAATTGGTAGCCGTTCCATCTATAAGACTCTTGTAGGTGGCTGCTGCTAGCGGATGTTGGTTGTAGGCAGCTTCTTTGGTGCGAGGAATGCTCAACCGATACAATGGCACACGACCATGCAAGCCGCCAAAAGTACCTTTTTGATAATCGGGTTGGGCATAATCGGCTTTATCGTTGTAGCGACCTTTCATCATTTCGGTCCAGCACAAAATATTTTTCCAAGCAGCTTGTCCGCATCGGGTGTTTTTTACCCTTGCACGAACCTCTTCCAATTCGGCGGGGCCAAAATAAATACGTGGATGCACGCCCGGCGGCGGGGCTTGTGTAAGGGTACGAATGCCCTTGGGCTGCATGGTAAAAGTACGACTGCCAAAGTCGGTAAGCGGTGCTTTGCCCCAAATCAATACACCGGGACTGCCATCGGCATTTTTAAAGTTGGCATACGAGTCGGCAGGCTTATCGGCAAATTCCGACACGTTGTTTTGGTATTGTGCGGAGGTGTAAAGGGAAAGTAAACAAGTAAAGGGCAATGCAAACAGCAATTTTTTCATGGCAAAAATCTTTCTGTCGCTAAAATAAGTACTTACTGCTTACGGATATTGGTTGTAATGTGTCAATTAGTTGTTTGAGCTTTTCAACTTGAATATTTGAATGTATGTTAGTACTTCATAAGGGGGCAATAATTCATTTAAAAGAAGTAAACAAAAAATTGGTTCATGTAGCTACTCAAATTGATCAAGCATAAGAAAAACACAATCAATTGCTAATTTGCCCCCTAGTAGCATAAGCCCTGAACGGTGCCAACGCCTTTGCTGCTACATAGTAGTACCGGCCTCCGGCTCATAAAAAACCACCTACGCCCTACGCCACAATCTTCCACCTTATACCCCACACCTTTCCCCCTCTTTTTCCTGATTGTATAAATGGTTTTTCCCGATTGCTACCTGCTAGCAAGCTAATTAACATTTTTTTTGCATTCAGATTTGAACAAACACCAAAACGCATCAAACAAGAAATGAACAAAGGGGTATTGCAACACTTATTACTGTGGACAATAGGGTTACTAAGTGCTACAGGCTTACAGGCGCAACACAAAAAACACCACCGTACCGATTCGGTACAGCTTTTAAAAGAAGTAACGGTGGTCGGCTACAAAACAGTGAACGGTATTGGTCACTTGTTGGAGCAAAAAGACGGTATTGTATATGCCGGTAAAAAAACCGAAGTGTTGCTGATAGACAGTTTAGATGCCAACAAAGCCATTAACAATACCCGTCAAATATTGGGGCGCATACCCGGACTAAACATTGTAGAAACCGAAAGCAGTGGTTTTACCGCCAACGGTATTGCTACACGCGGCCTCAATCCGTCGCAAAGCATAGAAATGAATGTGCGCCAAAACGGTTACAATATCAGTGCCGATGTGTACGGCTACAACGAAGCGTATTACATACCGCCAATGGAAGCCGTAAAGCGGATTGAGTTGATACGAGGTGCAGCAGGACTGCAATTTGGAGCGCAGTTTGGCGGCGTGGTCAACTACATTACCGACGACGCACCGGTGGGAGTACCGTATCAGATCACCATATCGCAAACCAAGGGCAGTTATGGGTTATACAATATTTTCAACTCCATTGGAGGGCATTACAAAAAATGGAGTTACTACGCCTTTTTACAACACCGCACCATGGATGGCTATCGCCCCAATAGTGCACAAACCCAAACATCGGCCTTTGCCAAACTGCAATACCGTTTTTCAGATAAAGTAGTGGCCGGATTGGAATATTCGCTATTGCGCAACCGCATTCAAATGCCGGGCGGATTAACCGATAGCATGTTTGCGGCCAATCCTAAATTATCGGTAAGGGCGCGCAACTGGCTTAAAAGTCCGTGGAATGTGTTGCACAATTACATCAACGTACAAGCCGGCAAACAATTCAGCATCAGCATCAAAAACAGTTTTGTGTTCAGTGGTCGTTCGTTGGTGTGGCGCAACGAAGATGGCGGCCCTGCCGTACTTGATACCATCGACCCATTAACCGGTCAGTTAGTACCCCGCGAGGTGGAAAAAGAAACCATGCGCAGCTTTACAACCGAACTGCGTGGTGCCTTGCAATACCGCTTGGGTAAGCAGCAACATACCTTGGCAACGGGTGTACGTGCGGCACATGCCTGGTTTGAGCGATTAGGCGGGGGAGAAGGCACTACGGGCAGCGATTTTGACCTTGGCATCAACGGTGCCTGGGAATATAGCTACCGCTTTACCACTACCAATATTGCACCTTTTGCCGAAAACATTTTTAGATTGGGCAAACAATTAACTTTTACCCCCGGTATCCGCGTCGAATATTTGCGCAATACCGCCAATGGTTATACGATTGACGATGTCTATAAAATATCGGTGAACAAAACCAAGAATCGCTATTTTGTATTAGCTGGTGCAGGCATGGAGTACAAGCCGCGCTACCATACTTCGCTGTATGCCAATATTAGTCAGGCTTACCGCCCGGTAGATTATAGTCAGCAGCAGCCCTTTGGTGTTACTTCCAAGGTAGATTCGGCCATGAAAGATGCCAAAGGCTGGAATGCCGATATTGGTTACCGCACGTCTATTAAAAACTACCTGAATGTAGATGTGAGTTTGTTTTACCTGGCGTACAATAACCGCATTGGCGAAATTGTATTGCAAGATGCTACCGGCAACGAATATGGTTACCGTACCAATATTGCCAACAGCGTACACAAAGGGGTAGAAGCGTATATAGAATGGAATATTGCCAAATGCTTTAACCAACAAACCAAATGGGGGTGGAGCCTTTTTCAATCCATCGCCTATACCGATGCGCGTTATACTTCCGGGCCTTACAAAGGCAATCGGGTAGAAACAGCCGCTAAAGTGATTTGGCGTTCCGGCACCAATATTACCTACAAAGGGTTTTCGGCAACGTTACAAATGAACTATACTTCCGATGCCTATGGCGATGCGGCCAATGTGCGTGTGAGCGACAACCCAATAGCGGGTTATATACCGGCTTATACCGTGTGGGATGTGAGTGGAGCCTACAAGTTTGGTCAGTTTGCCATTCGTTTGGGCATCAACAATCTATTCGATAAAGCGTATTTCACCCGCCGCACCGACGAATATCCCGGTCCGGGCATTATTCCGGCGGTAGGTCGCAGTGCTTACCTCGGTTTTTCTATCAAAATTTAAATCCCATATCCTATGCAATACTTCCGCCACCGTTTGGTTACTTATTGTGTAGCCATCGTGCTGTTCATTGCTATCAACGCTGCTTTGTTAAGCTCGTGTAGCAAGAGTGTAGAAACCATTACGGTAGAATATGTAGAAAAAGCCCGATTGGGTAAACTACTGTTCTTCGATACTACTTTGTCCAACCCTGTAGGACAGTCCTGCGCAAGCTGTCATAACCCCGCCACCGGTTTTAGTGATGGTGGGCATCAAATGGTATCGCAAGGGGCGGTAAAGGGCTTATTTGGCAATCGAAATGCCCCATCTATTGGATACAATGTGTTGGCACCGTCGTTGTTTTACGATGCCGATGGCGGCAGCTATGTAGGTGGCTTTTTTCTCGATGGTCGTGCCAATACCCTTGCTATGCAAGCCAAGCAGCCCTTTTTAAATCCCCTCGAAATGAACAACCACAACGCCGCAGCGGTAGTGGCCAAAGTAAAACAAGCACCTTATTATAGCTTGTTTACACAGGTGTATGGCTCTGTAACCGATGTGAATACCTTTTTTGAAAACATAGCCGATGCGTTGTCGGCCTACGAACTCACACCCGATTTAAATAGGTTTACCTCAAAATTTGATTATGTTCTAAAAAAGCAGGCAAGTTTTACAGCCCAAGAATTGCAAGGCTGGAAACTGTTTAACGATACCGCCAAAGCCAAATGCGCCAAATGCCATATTTCGGAAGCCGATGATGCTACAGGCAAAGTGTTGTTCACCGATTTTACTTACGACAATATTGGGGTGCCTGCCAACACCGCCAATCCCTTTTATACCCTGCCTTCAGTTTACAATCCGCTTGGTAAAAACGCCATCGACAAAGGGTTGGGCGGCTTTTTGAAAGACAGTACGCAGGATGGTAAATTCAAAGTGCCCTCTCTGCGCAATGTAGCTGTATCGGCACCCTATTTTCACAACGGCGTGTTCAATACCTTAGAAGAAGTGGTACATTTTTACAACAAGCGCGATGTAGAAAAACTGGGTATGCCCGAAATAACACGGAATGTGAACAAAAACGAATTGGGCAATTTGGGCTTAACCGATCAGGAAGAAAAAGCAGTAGTCGCCTTCCTGAAAACCCTAACCGATGGCTACCGTTAATAGGGTCGATTTTTGAGTATTGTGCAAATGATAGACGAAAAGTAAGCGGTTTTTGGGGCTTCCCCTTCGGGTCGGGTTTTCCACAGTACTCCGCAGGCTGCCACGCACATGGGCCATGCTTCGCCTTTACGGGGTACTTGCTCCAATCCCTAAGCCGGGGGGAATTAGAATTGTAGAAATTGTTTCAAAAAGTATTGTTCGAATGTCTGAGTCTGCTAAATAAGAAGTAATGAATAGCTACAAAACAAAACGGGATTGATTCGGAGGAAATTTCCAGAATCAATCCCGTTGATAGGTACTGTTAATCAAGATGCTTAAACTGCAAAGCTTTCGCCACAACCACAACTGCGACTTGCATTCGGGTTATCGAAATAGAAGCCTTTGCCATTGAGGCCATCACTAAAGTTCAATTCGGTATTTACGAGGTATAAAAAGCTTTTTAAATCGGTAACTATTTTAACACCGTTGTCTTCAAATGTTTGATCCATTGGTTTTACTTCGTTGTCAAAGTCCAATTTGTAGCTCAAACCACTGCAACCACCACCCACAACACCCACACGTAAAAAGTAGGAATTGTCGTTAGCAATGCCGGCGTCTTCCATCAGCTTTACAATTTTTTCTTTTGCTTTTTCGCTAACATAAATAGCGTTATCTGTAGCTACACTCATAATATCTTCAACTTAAATTTTAACGAGAAAGGGCTAGGAATTGAACGGCATTAGTGTACTCCGTTCGATTCAAATACCAATTCTTCCAAATTGTTTTTTTTGCGGTAATCATTAATAGCCGCTTTGATAGCATCGTGCGCCAATACAGAACAGTGAATTTTAACGGGAGGTAGGTTTAATTCTTCTACTAAATCCATATTGTCTATTGCCACAGCTTGATCTACCGTTTTGCCTTTCAGCCATTCGGTAGCCAATGAAGAAGACGCTATTGCCGAACCACAACCAAAGGTTTTGAATTTGGCATCGGTGATAACGCCTGTTGCATCATCTACTTCAATTTGTAAGCGCATTACGTCGCCACATTCGGGAGCACCAACTAATCCGGTGCCAACATTTGATTTTGCTTTGTCTAATGTTCCTACGTTTTTAGGATTGGTATAATGATCAATTACTTTTTCTGAATATGCCATAGTGGTAAGTTTTGAAGGTTATATAATTGGGTTAAATGAAGTTTGCTTGAATAAGTTACAATTGTTTAGTGGTGTGCCCATTCAATACTGTTGAGGTCTATACCTTCTTTGTACATTTCCCAAAGCGGACTCATATCTCTCAATTTGTTTACAGTATTGCTTACTTGTTCAATGGTATAATCTATTTGCTCCTCGGTAGTAAAACGACCAAGACCAAAGCGTAGCGAACTGTGCGCCAAATCGTCGCCCAATCCCAATGCTTTTAGTACATAACTTGGTTCTAATGAAGCCGATGTACAAGCTGAACCCGAGCTGAGGGCAATGTTTTTATTGAAGCCCATCAGTAAGCCTTCGCCTTCAACATGTTTAAAAGAAATATTTGCCACATGTGGTAAACGATGTTCTCTGTTGCCATTTACGTAAGCTTCTTCCAATTGCAAAAGCGCATTTTCTAGTTTGTCGCGCAATTTACTTAAGCGCTCTGCATCAGCGGCCATTTCTGCTTTTGCCAATTCGCATGCTTTACCAAAACCAACAATACCAGGAACATTGAGTGTGCCACTACGCATACCACGCTCATGTCCACCACCGTCCATTTGTGCGGTAACTTTTACACGAGGGTTTTTGCGGCGTACATATAAAGCACCAATGCCTTTAGGGCCGTACATTTTGTGCGCTGTAAAAGCCATGATGTCTATACCATCTGCAATGACATCTACCGGTATTTTTCCAACAGCTTGTACGGCATCGGTAAAAAACAATACACCGTGTTTTTTAGCTATAGTGCTAATTGCTTTAACGGGTTGTACTACACCAATTTCGTTATTGGCGTACATGATGGCAATTAAAATAGTAGTAGGTTTGATAGCTGCTTCTAATTCAGCTAAATCAATTAATCCATCTTCTTTAACTTGTAAATAGGTAACTTCTGCTCCTAGTTTTTCAACGTGTTTGCAGGTGTCTAAAACGGCTTTGTGTTCGGTAGTAGCTGTGATGATGTGGTTGCCTTTTGATGCATACATCTCAAATACACCTTTAATAGCCAAATTATCGCCTTCGGTAGCACCGGAAGTAAAAATAATTTCCTTAGGATCGGCATTAATCAACTTTGCTACTTGTTCTCTTGAATAGTCTACCGCTTCTTCAGCTTGCCAGCCAAACGGATGGTTACGACTTGCCGCATTGCCAAAATGCTCAGTAAAGTAGGGAATCATCGCCTCTAATACGCGCGGATCCATTGGCGTGGTAGCATTATTATCTAAATAAACAGGAAATTTTAACATAACTATCAAATATTGTTGCTAATAAATAACACAAATCTACTGCAATGGTTTTAAAAACTGTCTATCGGCGTTTGCCGGATACTGTTAATTTCCATTTATCGTAATACCCGTATAAATTAAACAAATTTTTTCGAATACGGTTTTTAAATTTCCCACTATGCTATGAGGGGTAGGATGATAGGGGCTTATTTTGAAAAATAAGCAATTGCAATCACTACCAGGATAATTAAACTGCCAAATAAAATCAGTTTTTTGCGGAGTTGAAAGCGGTATTGGTCTTGCATAAATTAGCAAAATGAAGGTAAGGTGCAGGTTATAGGGCTAATTTTTCAATAGCTAATTGCGCAGCTATGTGGCTAGCATCTTTTTTATTGAAGCCTTTGCCTTCGGATAAAATGGCTCCATCTAAAACGGTGTGCATGATAAAAATGCGTCGGCCATTTTCAATTTTTTCTTCTGCTAGAGTAAAGGAAAGTGTTTTGCCGTTTTTACTAGCCCAACCAATCAATTTGTTTTTTAGGTTAATGTCAATTAACTCTAAATCGTCTACAAACATGTGCGGAATCACAATTTGTTTAAGCACCCACTGTTTGGTTTTGGTGTAGCCTTTATCTAAGTAAACGGCACCAACAACAGCTTCGAGTGTATTGCCAAATATTTGACTACTGCGTAGGCTATTGTCGAATTTGTTAAATAAGGCAATTTTTTTAAATCCCATTTTTACGGCTATATCGTTCAATTGTTGCCGGTTAACCATTTTACTGCGCATTTCGGTTAAAAAACCTTCCCCTTTGTAAGGATAGCGTTTGAACAGATAATCGGCAACAATTGCACTCAATATAGCATCGCCCAAATATTCAAGTCGTTCATTATTTTCTTCAGGAGTATCTTTTACACTTCTATGGCTAAGTGCCATGATGTATAATTGTGTATTACCGGGTTTTATACCCAATATATTTTCGATACTTTTATCAAAAGATGCTGAAGCATTTTTTCTGAATAACTTTTTGAATATCTCCACGATAATTAGGCTACGTATTTTTTAACAATCACGCAGGCATTATGACCGCCAAACCCGAAAGTATTGCTCAATGCGGCATTTACTGTGCGTTTTTGTGCTTTATTGAAGGTGAAATTAAGTTTAGAATCTAAATCAGGGTCGTCAGTAAAATGGTTGATTGTGGGCGGAATGATGCCGTCGATAATAGCCATGATACAAGCAATAGCTTCAATAACGCCTGCGGCACCCAAGCAATGTCCGGTCATGCTCTTGGTAGAACTAATGTTCATGGTGTAAGCATGTTCGCCAAATACTTGTGTAATAGCTTTGGTTTCGGCAATGTCGCCAATTGGGGTAGAAGTGCCATGCGTATTTACATAGTCAATTTCTTCTTTTTGCATGCCAGCATCATCTAATGCCGCCAACATTACATTTTTAGCACCCAATCCATCGGGATGGGGGGCCGTAATGTGGTATGCATCGGCTGTAGCACCGCCACCGGCAATTTCGCAATAAATTTTAGCACCTCTTGCTTTGGCATGTTCCAATTCTTCCAATACCAAAACCCCGGCAGCTTCGCCCATTACAAAACCATCTCTGTCTTTATCGTAAGGACGGCTTGCAGTTGTTGGGTCGTCGTTTCTTTCGCTCATGGCTTTCATTGCGTTGAAACCGCCTACACCTGCTTCGCTAATTACGGCTTCGCTACCGCCGGTAAGAATAATATCGGCCTTGCCTAAACGCAATAAATTAAAGGCATCTATAATTGCGTTGGTACTAGTAGCACAAGCGCTTACTACAGCAAAATTGGGGCCTCTTAAATTGTGGCGCATCGAAATTTGACCTGCGGCAATATCCAAAATCATTTTAGGAATGAAAAATGGGTTGAATCGGGGAGTGCCATCGCCCTTTGAAAACTCTTGTACCTCGTGTTGAAAAGTAATTAATCCACCTATCCCGCTCCCAAAAACAACACCTACTCTGTCGGGATTAATGTTTTCTTTGTTCAAGCCCGCATCGTTCATTGCTTGGTCGCTAGCTACCAAAGCCAATTGGGTAAAACGATCTATTTTACGAGCCTCTTTTTTGTCCATATACTGCGTAGGATCAAAGTTTTTCACCTCGCAGGCAAATTTTGTTCTAAATTTCGAAGCATCAAAATTGGTGATCATGCCGGCTCCGGATACGCCATTGATCAAATTGTTCCAATAATCGGTTAAATTATTGCCCAATGGATTCAAGGTGCCTATACCGGTAACCACTACACGTTTCAGTTGCATAACATATACCTTTTAAAATTGAAAATCCGCCAACTTTTGGCACTAGCCCCAAGTGTGGCGGATAAATTATTCCTCTTGAATAAATAGCGTGATAAACCTATTTAGCGTTTTCTTCCAAATAAGTTACAGCCTGACCCACTGTTGTGATGGTTTCAGCCTGCTCATCAGGAATAGAGATGTTGAATTCTTTTTCAAATTCCATAATAAGTTCAACGGTATCCAAAGAATCGGCACCGAGGTCGTTAGTAAAAGAAGCTTCATTAGTTACTTCGGCCTCATCAACACCTAACTTGTCTACGATGATTTTCTTCACTCTGGTTGCGATGTCTGACATTGTAATTTGTTTTTGTTAGGACGCAAAAATATACTTTTTGTTAAAACTGCAAGCCTTAAAAAAAAAAATGTTTGCACAAATTATTCTTTTCAGCTCCAAATGGTTTTTTAAAGCGTGAATAAAGCATTTCTTTTTTCCAAAAAACATAATTACTTTGTATCCTTAACTCAACTTTTATGGCACTAAAAATAATCGATTACAATAGCCCGGAATACGATAAAATGGTTGCTTTAAGATACCATATTTTAAGAGAACCCCTTGGTTTACAGTTTACGCCGGAGCATTTAGCCAAAGATGCAAACGATATTTTATTGGGCTGTTTTGATGACGACGAAATTCAAGGTTGCTGTTTGCTAACCAAAATTGACGCTACCACCATACGGTTAAGACAAATGGCTGTACTTGACGGATTGCAAGGAAAAGGGGTAGGTAGGGTGTTGATGAATTTTGCTGAAAATGTAGCTCGCGATGCCGGGTTTAAAAAAATAATTATGCACGCACGACATTCAGCCGTGGGTTTTTACGAAAAATTGGGATACGAAATATGTAGTAACGAGTTTGAAGAGGTAACTATTCCACACTTTATAATGGAAAAAAGCTTACAGTTTTAACACCTTTTGACTCCTACATAAAATTCCTAAATACTTATTGCTGTATGTGGCTTAAAACCATTCCGGCAAAACTGCTATCATACAATAACTATTTATTGCACCGCCTGTGTTTAGTCAGGCCACAGTAACCTATCTGTAACTAGGCGGGTAATTTTTTGTCCGTAAACAAATAGTTATTTGAGCAAATTATTAAGTAGGTTAGCTAATTTGCTTGTTCAAAAGTCCTCTTAGGCTATGCTTCATATCTTCTGTCATGCCTTCTTTGGGAACCAAAAAAAACGATTTGCTATCGAAGTATAAGTGGATGAAATGCGGACTCTCAAACCATTTGCTAAAAGTATTGTAAGGCCATTCTACAAAA
>JAIXOS010000210.1 GCA_027486695.1 Chitinophagaceae bacterium
AAAATACCCAAACGGCTACCTCAATTTGTAGATGTTGCCCATATGCAAACACTATTGCACGAAGTTGTTTTCTCAGACGATTGGGAGGGAAAAACAGAAAAACTGGTATTGCAACTATTTTACGAAACAGGCATTCGCTTAAGCGAATTGATTCAATTGCAAGAATCACAAGTTGACACCGCCTATGCACAAATTAAAGTACTTGGAAAAGGCAATAAAGAACGCATACTTCCAATTTCGCGGCAAATACTTGTGCAATTACAAGGATACCTAGACGAAAAAAAAGTATTGCAACTTACTTGCACGCATGTTTTTGTAACACCCAAAAACAAACCTTTACAACCACGCAGCGTGTATGCCTTTGTACACAATCGATTGGCACAAGTAACCACGATAACACAGAAGAGTCCCCATATTTTACGACACACATTTGCCACGCATTTGATGAATGAAGGCGCTCCTTTAGGCGCTGTGAAAGAGTTGCTAGGCCATAGCAGCTTAGCCTCCACACAAGTATACACACACAATACCATCGAAAAACTGAAAGATGTTTTCAAAAAAGCACATCCCAAGGCCTAAAAAACATTGCCTATTAAAAAAAATCAAGAACCAAATGCAAAAAAACTACTGACAATATTTAAGCATAATTAACGTAATCAAACTAGCAAAAACATCAAGACATATGCCTACATCTTATTTTTGGTACTAGCGGCTAAAACAATAAAGCTAGTAACTCTTTTTAACTAATATTACAAATATTTGCAAACAAATATAAATTAAAATAAAACCAATATATCATATCCCATTGCGTCTTCGATCTTACTAACCTATCATCTACATAGGCATGAAAAAAATATGCTACTTCAAGAAAATATTCAAAGACTTCGACAGCAAATACAAACGTAACAAATGGATTAAGCTTTGTATTTGCGGCATAGCAATAACATTGCCTCCAACAAAATGGTACAGGGCCGCTTATCAAATGTCTGTTTGGGTGGCAATTGTAAAAAAACATTTTACCAGTTGTAACATGCTTGCAAGAGTACTACAGTACAACTCCCAACAAGGAAATAATAAAGTAAATCAAGCCATAGGTTTTATTGTTGCAGATCGCCTAAACACCTATTTATCTCTTTTTACACGATTAAAAGTGCCCTATCCAATTAGTTTTCATTGCAACCAAAATCCCACCGACCAAGTTATCAACCGAGGGGTAGTGCTAGTGTCGGTACACTTACCTTTAGTTAAAGCTGCTGTGGGACATCTTTTACAGAAAGGGTTTAACATAGATGCCGCTATTGCCGGAAACCCAACAAAAGGAGGCAAAATGGCTTTTTGGGGCACTACACTAACAGTTAATACTATTTTGGCAGATAGCTATTCACTAGTAAAGGCGAAAACTATATTATCCAATAATGGCTGCATTGCTTTGATGGTGGATTATGGTGAAGAACTCATTATTTCGCCAAACGTTTTTCATTTAGCGGCTAAAACAAATGCACAAGTTCTATTTTTAATACCCTATTTAAATGCCCAAGGTATTGTAGAAATATATTTATCTACCCCGCCTTACAACATTTGTACCAAAACTGAACACATTGAAGCAAACATAGCCGACTTAAAAAACAAACGAGAAGTTGTATTTAAAAAATACCTAACACAACATTTTTGATACAAAAAATAGCCATTAGCGCCGCATTTTAAAGAAGGTTTTCATTAGCATGGCGCATTCTTCTTCCAAAATACCGCTTAGCAAAGTAGCTTTTTGATGAAAGGGTGTTTTCCGCTTTTGCTCATCTACAAAACTGCGGTATCCATTTTTTTCATCTCTAGCTCCGTATACTATTTTGGTTAATTTACTCCAATAAATAGCTCCACAACACATTAAACAAGGTTCCACAGTTACGTACAAAGTAGCATCCGGCAAATATTTACTCCCTAAAAAATTATAGGCAGAGGTGATTGCAAGCATTTCAGCATGCGCGGTGCTGTCGTTCAATAATTCTACCATATTATGTCCACGGCCAACAATTGCATTGTTTACCACTACTACTGCACCCACCGGAACCTCTCCTTTAGCAAATGCCTGCCTTGCTTCGTTGAGCGCTTGTTGCATGAAGTAAACATCGTCGTACACTATCATTAGGCTAAGATAGTGCTAAAACACTGCTTGTGATACATGGTATCTATGCGTGAACAAGTTTCGATTAATCAATTTTATCTATTAACTAATAATTATTAATAATCAAATTCTATCAAATTAAGTGTGCACTTTTGCCACCTAAATAAAAATTTTACAACTATGAGCAACAAAGTTTTATCTATCGGAAGTACATTTCCTGCGTTTAACAAAAAAGCTGTCGTATCTATTGAAAAAGGTAAAGAGTTTACCGAAATTACCAATGAGGTAGCTTCTAAAGACGGCAAATGGTTGGTTATGTTTTGGTGGCCGAAAGATTTTACATTCGTTTGTCCTACAGAAATTGCAGAATTCAATAAAAAAGCAAGTGACTTCGACGATCGCGATGCCGTATTGATTGGTGCATCTACCGATAGCGAATTTGTACATGCTGCTTGGAGACGCGACCACGATGATTTGCGCAACTTAAAATTCCCGATGATAGCAGACACCTCAAAATCGCTTGCAGAAGATTTAGGCATATTAGATAACGACGAAAAAATTGCCTACCGCGCCACTTTTATTGTAGACCCACAAGGCATCATCCGTTGGGTGAGCGTATACGACTTAAGCGTAGGACGTAGCGTACAAGAAGTATTACGTGTGCTTGATGCATTACAAACCGATGAGCTTTGCCCCTGTAACTGGACAAAAGACCAACAAACATTAACTGCACAACTTAGCCAAGCCTAATTCTTTTTCACAAAAGAGGGAACCCTTTTCCAAAATAGCTACTTGATGAGATTATTTCGAATAAAGAAGTAAACTTTTACAATTGGTTGTTTATTGCAAAAAACACCCTACAAAATGCAGACAATGAGTAATACCTTAGTACAAAACGAAACATTTGCCAACTTATTGAATGAGTTGCAAATTCCGGATTATGTGCCATCCAATAATATGCAGGCTTTGTTAAATGTAGAAGCACGTTTTATCAAAGATTTAAAAATAAATGTTGGCAACGTGCTCACTAATACGCAATATCTCTCTAAAAAAGAGGCCTTATTGTTAGCCCTTGCGGTAGCCATCAATGAAAAATTCGATATCCTTAAAAGCAGCTTTACACAACAAGCGATAGATGCAGGCGCATCGGCAGCCGAAATTGCGGAAATAGTTGCTTGCACATCGTTAATGAATACCAATAATGTTTTTTATCGGTTTAGGCACTTTATGCACAAGGACTCGTACAGTAATATGCCGGCAGGAATCAAAATGAGCATTATGATGAACCCCGTGTTAGGGAAAGAATTTTTTGAGCTCGTTAGCCTAGTCATTTCTTCCATCAACGGGTGCGAAATGTGCGTAACCTCGCACGAACAATCTGTTTTGCAACACGGAAGCAGTGAACAAAAGGTGTTTGAAGCTGTTAAGCTTGGAGCTATTATCAAAGGACTTATCAATGTGTTGAGCTAACAAATTTGCTTATTTCTATGTTCTGCTGTTTGGTGCGTATTTTAAAGCTACACATCAACAGCCTAAACCCAATAGCAGTGTGAATTTTGGAGTATTTTGGTTGCAATTGAACCTTAACCAAACGCAACCAAATCGTTCAAACAACATTTAAACTTAGTGCGCTATAGAGAGGAGAGCAGCAGGTGTGCCTAACAGCCACCTGCTTTCTTATTCTGTCACTAACCAATTCATTGCAACCAAACTGCATATGCTTTTGTAGGTTTGCCCTTTCATTCAAACAATTATGCCTTACTCTGTTAGCAAGCAAACCTTTGTATTCCAAGCTATTGCTGTTACAGTATGCCTACCTTCTGCTGAACAAGTGCATCAACAATACCTAAACGACCAACAAAAGAATCCCTCTACCCCTTTTCCATATTGGGCAAAAATTTGGCCTTCGGCAATAGCAATGTCTACTTTTTTAAGTAGCCACATTGAATATTATAGAGAAAAAAATGTGCTAGAATTAGCTGCAGGCCTTGGTTTACCTTCGTTGGTAGCTGCTGCCCATGCTACAAAAGTGGTTTGTTCCGACTATATGGCCGCGCCACTAGCTATTGTAGCCAAAAGCATTGCCGAAAACAAGCAATACGCATACATGACCTGTGCACTACTGAATTGGGAATATTTACCCGAAAACTTACATACCGATGTACTATTACTAAGCGATGTAAACTACCACCCTGCTGCATTTAGTCATTTGTACCAACTTATACAACGCTTTATTGACCAAAACACCACTATCATTTTAGCTACCCCTCAACGATTGGCGGCCAAATCTTTCATCAATGGTATTTTAGCTTGGTGCATACAACAAGAAGTATATACAATAAATCAAACAGATATTTCGGTATTGGTATTACAAAAAACGCCTACTACTGCATCAACGCAATAATGGCTTCGTCGTCCTGAAGATGTTGCATTTCGCGCAATACTTGCGGATAACGCCAACTAACTCTTTTACTTAAAGGAACTACTGTAAATTTTTTAGGATTGGGTAAACAGCTGATAATCATTGCTGCCTGAGCCTTTGTCAAATCCTTAGCCGATTTTTGGAAATAATGTTGTGCCGCCGCTTCAATACCAAAAATACCCGGTCCCATTTCAATGGTATTTAGATACACTTCCAAAATTCTTTTTTTTCCCCAAATAAGTTCTATCAAAAGGGTAAAATACGCTTCGGGCAGCTTACGCACATACCGCATGATGCCGTTACCCTGCCACAAGAAAATATTTTTTGCTGTTTGTTGGGTTATTGTACTCGCCGCGGCACCTAAAGGCAGTTTCTTTTTTTTGCTTTGCTTTTTAGGCCGCAAGCTTTTTTCAATGGCATCCCAATCAAACCCGGTGTGTTCCGGAAACACTTGGTCTTCACTAGCTATTGCGGCCAATTTTGCATAGTTACTAATTGCATCGTACGCAACATAATCTCGTTCCAATCCGTAGGTTACCCAATTATTAATTTGCGTAATTGTAATAGGTGGCATTACCCACTTTCCTAAAACTACGTAGCATAACGAGGATATGAACATAAAAAGCAACAACTGCTTAACGCAGCGAAAGAAGCGCTTTATAGGCGATTTTTTTGGTATAGTCGATACTTTCTTGGCCATCCGGGCGGCAATATAATATAGATAGGGCAAAATACCGTAGCCTACCACCCAACTACTA
>JAIXOS010000483.1 GCA_027486695.1 Chitinophagaceae bacterium
CGGCTTCTTTTTCCCAAAAACACCAAGTGCGATCGTTTTGATTTTTCAACTGCTCATCAATCAGCAATACGGATTTATGTTGCAATTGCGGGTGCGCAAGTAGCCGCAACAACAAACTCAATGCAGCACATCCTGCACCTGTAAAAATATAGTCGTAATGGGTAACATCCTTTGCAGGTGCCGGTAGCGATGAAAGAGAAGGAATAGACTGGTTCAAAAAATTAGTTTTTGGACATTTTTTGATAAGCTTCGTCGGCTTTTACTTTATCCCAATATTTTTTGGCTACAATGAGCATACCAAAACTTTCACCATCCTCCTTGCCAAGGTGTTTGTGGTGCATTTTGTGTGCCCAACGAATGGCTTTGATGTACTTATTGTTGCTTCGGGAAAACCATTTAAAACGCTGGTGAATAATTACTTCATGTACAATAAAATAAGCCAATCCATACAGTGCAATGCCGTAGCCAATGCTCACAGCAACATACTGTTGGTTCATGCTTCCGAGCATGATACAAAGCCAACTTGGGATGGCAAAAATGAGAAAAAAGAAGTCGTTTTTTTCAAAAAAGCCACTTCCTTTTTGATGGTGATCTTCGTGCAAATACCACAAAAAACCATGCATAATGTATTTGTGTGTGAGCCAAGTAATGCCCTCCATCGCAGCAAAAATTAACAAAGTAATGCCAATATAAATCATGGATAAAATAATCTGAGTGTTAAAAAAAAGAGCGATTGTATAATTAACAGATGGAATGCAAAATAGTTGCTTTGAGCGTGTTGCCAACGATGATAAAAGTATAACAAAAAAGCGCTAACCACGAACCAACAAAAATAATTATACCATGGAATAATCCCTTGTTGCCATTGCCAAAAACCCAATTGCTGTGCAACGGGCTCCATTAATGCATCAAACAGCGTTGCTAAAAAAGCGCCATCGAATATTAATACCCAGCGTTGCCACCCTTGTAATGGAGCGTTGCTTTCACCCCGTTTTTGCTGTACCCAATGGTATAATTGCTTGGTTACCAGTCCGCAAATAACCACGGTTACCCACCAATTCATACCAATGAGCAATGGCACTCCCAAAATCTTAGGCCCCAAAACCTGTCCGTAAGTATAAATACCAAACAAGTACCCCGTATTCACTCCAATTATTTCTACCAACATGCCGGTAACAAAGGCTAGTAACAAAAATAGGTAGGCTGACCGCTGTTTGTAAGCCTGCATACACCACAACAACACCGCCATAAGCCCTAAATTGAGGGGTGTATTCTGAATAAACCAATTGGCTTTATCGGAATACAAAATCCCTAGCGCACCACTAACATGAAACAGTACGGCTAAAAAAATAGCTATCTGCAATGCATGATGCCTTAACCATTGAGTAAAAAGGAACTTCCACCCCATTAGGAAAATTGTTTATGAACCATGTTTGCTACAATTTCGGCACTTTTTAAACACAAAGGTATGCCCCCTCCGGGATGTACGCTGCCTCCTGCAAAATAGAGCCCTTTAATGTTTTTTGAAAAATTAGGATGCCTCAAAAAAGCAGCATTTGCCGAATTAGAACTTGTACCGTATAAAGACCCCATGTATGAAGCTGTTTTTTGATCGATTGTTACAGGATCTAATACCGATTCTGTTTCTATTAAGTCCTCTAGTTTAATAGAGAGAATTCGATTAAGTTTGGTAATAATGGCTTGTTTTGCTTGTTGTTGTAAAGATGACCAATCCTGACCAATGTTTGCAGGGGCATTGATCATCACAAACCAATTTTCTTTGCCAGTTGGGGCTTGAATGCCCGGCTCGCATTTGGCAGTGATATTTACATAAACCGTTGGGTCGGGATGCAACGTTTTACTCTTGAACAAACAATCAAATTCGGCTTTGTAATGATTGCTGAAAAAAATGTTGTGCAATTCCAACTGTGGAAATACCTTATTGATACCCCAATAAAAAATTAATGCGCTGCTGCTTCGTTCCTGCCGTAAAATTTTTTTGGCCTTTATTGGGTTGTCTAATAAATGCTGGTACGTATAATACACATCCATGTTGCTCACTACAATGGCAGCTTCTTGTAGTTCGTTGTTCAATAGAGCTCCTTGTATATGGCCATTATGGTGAACAATGCTATCTACTTTTTGATTAAACTTAAAACAAACCCCTTTCTTCTTTGCCAATCGAAAGAGGGCATTGGTAATAGATATCATTCCCCCTTTGGGGTAAAAACTGCCAATATTGTGCTCCAAATGGGCTATCAAACTCAGCATACCCGGAGCCTGATAAGGATTGCTGCCATTATAGGTGGCATATCTGTTAAATAGCTGAATGGTATGCGGATGTGTAAAACATTGTTCGTTTAAACCATGCATAGTTTTAAATAAGTGCTTGGGTTTTACGGTAGCAATGGCTTTGGCAATAGGCGCTTGCAGCAAGGTTTGAAACTCGTGCAAAGAATAATGAAGAAATATATTGGCTACATGTTGATACAATTCGTTGGCTTCTTGCAAGTAACGCTGTACCGTTGTAGCATTTTCTCCAAGTTGGGTAGCCAATTCCTGAGCAAACAAAGCATTATTGGCATAGGCATTGATTTCTGTACCATCTTCATAAAAATATTTACAAGAAATAGGTAGTGTTTGATACTGAAAATAAGGTTCTATAGGTTCGTTGGCCAATGCAAAAAGGGCTTCAATATTGGCAGGTTCGGTAAACAAACTAGGGCCGGCATCAAAAGAATAGCCATCCTGCTCAAAATGGGTCAACTTGCCTCCGGGATAATTGTTTTTTTCGTATATAGTTACTTCAAAACCTTGTACTGCCAATCTGATGGCACAGGCTAATCCGGCTACACCTGAACCAATAACAATGGCTTTTTGAGGCTTTGCCATATTTATTGAAATAAATTTTGTTGATGCAAATAAGCCATCACCTTTGGGAATGCAATCAAAAACCACGCGGTGTATTTATTGGGTGTTGCGGCTATTTCTCGCTCAATTGCAGATATATTTTTATAGCAATAAGTAGCCACTTCTAAAGGGTCGGGTAAAATAGTTCCCTCATATTGGCCAACGAAAACGTGATCAAATTCGTATTCTGTAAGCCCGTTGTCAAAAGCGGCCTTGTAGGTAAAAGTGAATGCTTTTTGTAGCGGTGTTACAAAGCCCATTTCTTCAAACAAACGGCGCTGTGCTGCATCGGTCACCAATTCGTTGGGGCGTGGATGACTACAACAAGCGTTGGTGTACAAGCCTCCACTGTGGTATTTGCTGAGTGCACGTTGTTGTAACAACATGTCTCCTTGTTGGTTAAAAATAAAAATACTAAACGCTCGGTGCAACAATGCTTGTTCATGGGCAGCCATTTTTTCCATGGTGCCAATTGGCTCATCGCTTTCATTTACCAAAACCACTTCTTCGAGCAGGAGCATACAAATTAGTTAAAAATTATAATAAATTTAATTGACTACGAATGCCTGCCTTTGCAATGATAAAGGCTTTGCCATAATCCGGTATTCGTATTCTTTGCTCTAAGATACGTTGGGGCTGAACTTGTTTTATTTTTTTAAATAGCGAAACATAGTATTTATATGCCACATACACGCCAAATCTTGCTTTCATGGGCAATTGTATGATACCAGAATAAGCATCATCAAAATCGCGTTGAATATCGGATTCAATATTTTTCTTATCAGCGTAAGTAAAGTTTTTAAAATCGCAGCCCGGAAAATACATTCTATCTAGCCCTTCAAAATCGGCTTTAATATCGCGCAGAAAGTTCACTTTTTGAAAAGCAGCACCTAAACTTCTTGCCGCAGGCTTTAGCTTTTCATACATATTGTTGTTGCCTTCACAAAAAACTTGCAAGCACATGAGGCCTACTACTTCGGCACTTCCATAAATATATTGCTCATATATTTGGTTATTGTACTGCTGTTTAGACAAATCCATTTCCATACTATACAAAAAAGCATCAATCAACTCTTTTTGAATTTGGTATTGATTGACCGTTAGTTGAAAGCTGTGTAAAATGGGATTCAGGCTTATTCTTCTTTCAATAGCTTCGTAGGTTTGTGCTTTGAACTCAGCAAGCAAAGTAGGTTTGTCGTATTCATGAAAAGTATCAACAATTTCGTCGGCAAAGCGAACAAAACCATAAATATTATTGATAGGTGTTCGTAAATCGTGGTGCAACAATTTGATGGCGCTGGAAAAGGATGTGCTATAAGTAGCCGTAGTGATACGACTGCATTCTTGGCTTACCTGATGAAACAATTGCATCATACTTGTTGAAAATTGATTTTATGAAGAAGGTTTAAGTTTATAACAAGCAAACAGTAAAAAAGATGCACAAACCCCAAAAAAAGATAGCCAACAGTTACAATCAGTTACCAAACTGCTTTACAACTTGTGCAGACACCACCTCGCCACTGATTAAACTTGGCGGAACGCCCGGTCCTGGAACAGTAAGCTGACCCGTATAAAACAAATTGGGCACTTTTTTACTCTTGCAGGAAGGTTTTAAAATAGCTGTTTGCAAAAGCGTATTGGCTAGTCCGTAAGCGTTGCCTTTAAATGCATGATAATCATTGATAAAGTCGCTGTGGGCATATGTTTTTTTGTACACAATGTGCGGTAAAATGCTTTGTTGGAGCCTGTTTTCGAGTCGAGTAATGATGTTTTGAAAATATTTTTCTCTCAATTCCTCCGTATCGTTTTGCAAGCCAGCTGCAACGGGAATAAGTAAAAATAAGTTTTCGCATCCTTCAGGAGCGGCCGTAGGGTCGGTAACCGAGGTGGCACTAACATAAAACAAGGGATTGGAAGGCCACTTTTGGGTAGTGTAAATTTCCTCGCCATGAACCGCAAAAGAGGTATCGAAAAATAGCGAATGGTGTTGTATGCCCGTTAATTTTTTATTGAGACCCACATAGTACAATAGCGCACTCGGTGCCATAACTCTGCTGTTCCAATAATCAGGCGTATATGATTGTAAGTTTTGTGGCAACAATTTGGTTTCAATGTGGTGATAATCGGCACTTGCAATTACCACATCGGCCGAAAACACCAAAGGTTTGGATATTCCATCGTTGTGGGTAGGTGTGGTTACAACTGTTTTAATTTTGCTGTGTACCAATCCTAGTTGCGTAACCGACTGGTTAAAATGAAATTGAACCCCCAACTCTACCGCCAAGCGATGCATAGAGGCTACAATTTGATACATGCCACCTTTAGGATACCAAGTGCCACCAACAATATCTGCATAATTCATTAAACTATATAAGGCCGGCGTATTTTGTGGCAAAGCCCCTAAAAACAAGACAGGAAACTCTAATAGCTGTTTTAAATGAGGGTGTTTAAACAGTTTACCTACGTGTTTGCTGATGGATCTGAACACGTCTAATTTAAATACGCCTGCAATTAATGCGGGGTCTATAAACTCCAAAACACTTTGCCCCGGTTTGTGTACCAATTTTTGAATACCTACTTCGTATTTGTAAGCCGCCTCTTTAATAAAAGTATCCAATTGTACGCCACTACCCGGTTCTAGCGTTTCAAACAGCGCTTTTAATGCGTCGTAATTGGCAGGAATAGGCATTTCTGTATCGGGCCAATAAACGGTATAGGAAGGGTCTAAGCGTTCTAATGTATAATAGTCGCTGCGTTTTTTATGAAATTGTTCAAAAAAGCGGTCGAAAACATCGGGCATCCAATACCAACTTGGCCCCATATCGAACACAAAACCATTTTCTTCTAACTTGCGTGCCCTACCACCCGGTTGGTTGTGTTTTTCCACTACGGTAACATCCCAACCTGCCTTAGCCATAAAACAAGCGGTACTCATACCGGCAAATCCGGCGCCAATAACAACCACTTTTTTTTTGCTCATGAATAATGTGTAATTTTTTTAATGCCTTTCTATTTGATTTTTTAGCAATTTACGGGCAAAGTGTATACGGCTTTTGATGGTGCCGAGTGGTTCTTGCAGCATATCGGCAATTTCGTGGTATTTGTATCCATCAAAATACAATAAAAAAGGCTTTTTGAAAATATCGGGCAATTCGTGAATAGCCTCTTGCACCTCTTTCATATTGATTTTGGTGATGGCTTCGTTGGCAACTGCACCTTGATTGAGGTTAAGTAAAAACTCGTTTGGTGTGCTGTCGAAAATGGTATTTTGTTTGCTTTTTCTGCGGTAATTATTAATAAAAATGTTGCGCATGATGGTGTACAACCATGCTTTTACATTGGTACCTACATTGTATTTGTCTTTATTGGCCAAGGCGCGATACAATGTTTCCTGAAACAAATCTTTCGCTTGTTCATTATCCCTAGTAAGGGTAATAGCAAAAGGTTTTAAAAATTCAGCGTTGCTCAACAATACTTCGGTAAAATTTGGAGTTGCCATAATTTCTGTTTAATAATTAACAATGTAAAGCTAAACAAAACTATGATACCCGACACTTATTTTGTTTAATATTTTCTTAAAAAGATAAAACAAAGTAGCAGCGTTGCTCAAACATAATTACCATACCCTAAATTGTGGTGACGTAATCCATCACTTCTGTTAAACTTCTTTTAAAGCCTACATTGGCGGGAATTGATTTTTTGTATCCTTGTGTTAAATGCCCCGAAACCAACACTTTAAAATCGGGCAGGCGGCTATGCAATTGTGCCAAAAACTTGTCGAAATTAAAATTATTGGCAACGGAAGTAAGATGGCTATATAAAAAATGGGGCTTTTTTAATCGTGCTACGTATTCTACGTCTTTAATAGGCACGTTAGCACCAATGTACCAAACAATGGCACCACGACTTTTGAGCAAATAGTGCATGTATAACAATCCCAACTCGTGGTATTCGCCTTCGGGCAAAAACAGTAAAAATGTTTTGTTGAGCTGCAAAATAGGCTGCATTTTATCAATAGCCACAATCATTTTCTGCCGTACTATGTTGGTAACCAAGTGTTCTTGCGCCGGATTGATGTGATTTGACAACCAAAGAATACCAATGCGCTCCATGAAAGGAAAGATGATTTGCGGCATGGTTTTTTCAATTCCTTTTGTAGCAATGTATCCATCTAGCACTTCTGCAAAACGTTCCATTTCTAAATCGATCATATGGTGTATCAAATCGTTAATCACCTTTTCTTGGTGTGCCTGTGCTTGGTTTAACGACAAGATTTTTTCTCCCATTTCATCGGGCGACATACGGTTAATATGGGAAATTTTATATCCATATTTATTCAGCAAAGCTATATTCAGAATGGTTTTCAACTCATCGCTACTATAATACCTGATATTGGTATCGGTACGTTGCGGATTTAAAAACGAATAACGTTGCTCCCAAATGCGGATGGTGTGCGCCTTAATGCCGCTTAAGTTTTCTAAATCTTTGATTGTAAAAGCATTCATAATGCAAAAGAAACAAGCTTTGTGTACAATTGTTCGACAAAACGTTAAACAAAAATAAGCATTGCGCTATAGTCAAGCATTACAATGCCTACAAACAAGAAATGCGCTTGGGGAATTATGAACCATGTACCGTTTGAATCTATTGGTGGGAACTGCGTTTGCGGTTACTAAAAGCACTTGTGAAATTTTACTTGTAACTGCTTTTCGGTCAATAAAAAACGGCTGCTTCTATAACAAAAGCAGCCGTTTTGAAAGTGGATAACCACCTGTTTTATCGGTTTGTATACATAGATGCATAATATTTTTCGTAGGCACCACTTGTTATATTGTGTAGCCATTCGCCATTGTTCAAATACCAATCAATAGTTTCGGCTAAGCCCTGTTCAAAAGTAACGCTTGGATACCAACCTAATTCTTTATTGAGTTTAGTGGCATCAATAGCATATCTACGGTCGTGCCCCGGACGGTCTTTTACGTAAGTAATCAATTGTTCACTCTCGCCAACAGCACGGCCAAGCTTTTCGTCCATTAGTTTGCACAACAATTTTACCAAATCAATATTTTTCCATTCGTTGAATCCGCCAATGTTGTAGGTATCGTTTATTTGGCCTTTGTGAAAAATAACATCAATAGCGGTGGCGTGGTCTTTTACAAACAACCAATCGCGGGTATATTTTCCGTCGCCATACACGGGCAATGGTTTTTTGTGGATGATGTTATTGATGAATAAAGGAATCAGTTTTTCGGGGAAATGATAAGGGCCATAATTGTTGGAACAATTAGATATAACGGTATGCATGTGGTACGTTTCGGCATATGCCCTCACAAAATGGTCCGAAGCTGCTTTGCTTGCAGAATAAGGTGAGTTGGGGTGGTAAGGAGTGGTTTCGGTAAAAAATCCCTCGTCGCCCAAGGCACCATATACTTCGTCGGTAGAAATGTGGTAAAATAAATGTTTATCCAACTCGTTGGCCCAATGTGTTTTGGCTACATTGAGCAAGTTTACCGTGCCCACAATATTGGTGTATACAAAATCGAGTGGCGAAGTGATAGAACGGTCTACATGACTTTCGGCGGCAAGATGCACAACATCGGTTATTTGGTGCTGTTGAAACACTTGGGTTAAAGCTGCTACATCGAGCAAATTCACTTTTTCGAAGCGGTAGTTAGGACTATTTTCAATATCTTTTAAATTTTCCAGATTACCAGCATAGGTTAATGCATCTAAATTAACAATGGTATAATTGGGGTATTTGGTAACAAACAGCCTTACCACATGGCTGCCAATAAACCCTGCTCCGCCTGTAATTAAAATATTTTTCATATATCGGTTCATTAATGCTTCAAAGTAAAAGATTTTTACAATAGCTTTTTAGGTTTTACAGAATAAGGGCTTATTTAGCGGCTGATTCAAATATTTTTTTTACAAATCCTCCCTTTTGGTGGGCATTTTGTGGCCAAAAGTAAGCGGCTGTTCTATGGCAGAAAAAAGAGCTTACGAAGCACCCACGTTAGGGATTGCAGTCCGCCGCTTACCTACATTTTTTGATGCGTTTTTTTGGTAAAAATTCATGTTTCTAACAATCTACAGCCATCTTTTTTCGATGCACGGCTTTTCAATCGCGTTCCCTGCATGTTCTTCTTCATTTTTCGTGTTTAGGGGGCCTTTTTTCTGTAAAATTGGTACAGCACGTGAACAAATAGCCGGTTGTGAAAACAAATTGCCCCCAAACTAGCATATTCCGCAACTTTCAAATATATTGCCGTATAAAATACTCACTATGGCACTTAGCAGGTTTTGGCTAACCATTATATTACTATCGGTAGCGTACATATTGGCCTTGTTGGCCTTGGGCAGCAACTATACTATTGATTATGTTGTGAATGGCAAAAAAGACGATCCAATCATTAAAAAAGAAATGTATTTACAACAACTGCCGTTGTATTTGCAAGATACTTTGCAAAAAGCCAAAGACCATCGTTATGCCACAAGCAGTAAAGACACATTGTATATTTTGGATAACCAGGTAGTGAAAATAGCTGTTGGCAAGCAAGCTACCGATGGCATTTTGCCCACTTGTAAAAACACCATTTTCGATTTGGTGCTGCCACTAGTAGCTTATTTATCTTTCTTTTGCGGTATACTGCAACTACTTATAGACTCCGGGGCATCGGAAAAAATAGCCCGCTTTTTGAGTCCCGTGTTTGTTAAGGTATTTCCCGAAGTGCCTGCCAACCATCCCTCTATCTCGTACATGATGCTCAATTTTGCGGCTAATTTTTTGGGGCTCGATTCGGCAGCCACCCCCTTTGGTTTAAAAGCCATGGAAAGCCTTCAAGAGTTGAATAAAGAAAAAGATTCGGCTAGTAATTCGCAAATTATGTTTATGTGTTTGCATGCTGCCGGGCTTACCCTCATTCCCACCTCCATTATTGGTTACCGCGCAGCCCAAAATGCGCAAAACCCCGCCGATGTAATGCTTCCTTGCATCATTACTTCCTTTATTGGCACAATAGCGGCTTTGGTCATTGTGGGCATACGCCAACGCATCAATTTTAAAAGCACCGCTTTATTACTCAGCATTGGTGTAGTGGTAGGTACTATTACCGGGCTGTTGCTTTATATTACCCGATTGGATTTGATTCAAAAAAACCATTTTACCAATAATATTTCCAATGTATTGTTGCTCGTTATTATCTTTTCTATATTGGCTTACGCTTTTTCGAAGGAGAAAATGTTTGATGCCGCAGGGAAAAATGTGTTTACTTCTTTTATTGAAGGAGCCGCTTCGGGACTAAAAACGGGTCAAACGGTTTTTCCTTATATCTTGGGGATGTTGGTTGCCATTTCCTTGTTTAGAAACAGTGGTGTATTTGAAATTATTTCGGGCGTTTTGGCCAAAGGTTTTTTAATGCTCGGTATTGATAAGCAAATTGTAGATGCCTTACCCATTGCCATTTTACGGCCTTTTAATGCATCCGGTTCAAGAGGTTTTATGATAGACTCTATGAAAACCTATGGGGTAGATTCGTTAACGGGGCGTTTGGCCTGCGTTTTTCAGTGTGCTGCCGAAACCACTTTTTATGTTATTGCGGTATATTTTGGTAGTATTAAAGTAAAAAATACCCGTTATACACTATCTACCATGTTGTTGGTTGATTTGATATGTGTAATTGCGGCTATATTTTTATGCTTGTTGTTTTTTTAGTACGGATTCCTCAGCCATAGTGTGCCCACCGCGTCTATTATGCCAAACGGAAATGTAAGTGATTCAATGTTGTTTGTCGGGTTGCCTACATCGTGTTTGAACTTCAAGCCACTTGCATCTTGGGTATATCAGTTTTTGCCAACTATTAATAAGGTGTACAAAACAGCCAGCGGAGTTAGCTGATGCTAAAAAGGGACAAAAAAGGTTCAGCGGAGTCGGCGGAAGCAAAACGATGCCACAAAAACGTTCAGCGGAGTTAGCTGATGCTAAAAAGGGACAAAAAAGGTTCAGCGGAGTTAGCGGAAGCAAAATGATGCATCAAAAACGTTCAGCCGAGTTGGCTGACGCTAAAAAAGGTTGACCACAGGGTCTTTCTTATTGATTTGCGCATACAAAAACGGCTTACCCATTTTAGCGAGGTAAGCCGTTTTTGTATAAAAAGATTGTAAAAGGTGGTATTAGAAGCCCCATTTAATAATAGTGGCACCCCAAGTAAAGCCGCCGCCAAAAGCCGCTAGCACTATGTTATCGCCTTTTTTAATTTTGTCTTGCCATTCCCACAAACACAAAGGAATGGTTGCCGCAGTAGTATTGCCATATCTTTCTATGTTAATCATTACCTTTTCTTTAGCTATTCCTATTCTATTGGCTGTGGCATCAATGATGCGTAAGTTGGCTTGGTGTGGCACAAGCCATGCAATATCGTCGCCTGTAAGTTGGTTGCGTTCCAACAGTTCGGCACTTACATCGGCCATCCCCTTAACGGCAAATTTAAAAACGGTTTTTCCTTCCTGAAAAGCAAAATGTTCGCGTGCAAGTACGGTTTCTACACTAGCCGGTTTTAAAGAACCACCTGCTTTCATGTGTAAAAAATCTTTACCGCTACCATCGCTTTTTAAAATACTGTCTAGTATGCCATAACCTTCTTCATTTGCCTCTAAAAGGGCAGCACCGGCGCCATCGCCAAACAAAATGCAAGTGTTGCGGTCGGTATAATCCACAATAGAGCTCATTTTATCGGCACCCACTACAATAATTCTTTTGTAGCGGCCACTTTCAATAAACGCAGCAGCAGTGGTAAGTCCATATAAAAAACCACTACAAGCAGCACTTAAATCAAATCCAAAAGCATTTACAGCACCTACCTTATCGGCAATGATATTGGCAGTGGCAGGAAATACCATATCGGGAGTAATAGTAGCGCAAATAATACAGTCGATAGTTGTAGGATCAATATTTTTTTTGGTCAATATTTCTTGTATTGCGGGCACTGCAAGATCGCTTGTGGCTTTACCGGGCTCTTTTAAAATGCGTCTTTCGCTAATACCGGTACGGGTTTTAATCCATTCATCGTTGGTGTCAACCATCTTCTCTAAATCGGCATTGGTAATTTTGGTTTCTGGGGCATAACCACCTATCGCAGTAATTGCAGCAGTTCTTTTTATCATAATGTATTAATCAGAATGAGGTAATGAATGGCTGCAAATATCTGTAAAAGATTTTTGTAACAAGTATTTTTAATTACTTGTAGTGGGTAATAAGTTGCAAATACTAACTTGCAGGGTCAATAGACCTATTGTGGTTTCGTTGGCCTTTTCACCAAATTGTTTTTTGCAATGCTTCAAAAGCTACACATACAGAATTACGCCATTATTGATGAAATAGACATCGACTTTTCGGCCAAACTCAATATTATTTCCGGCGAAACAGGAGCCGGTAAAAGTATTTTGATGGGTGCGCTCAACCTCATTTTGGGCGAACGTGCCGATACCAATGTTTTGCGTAAGCAAGACAAAAAGTGCTGCATAGAAGGCTATTTTGATGTGGCACACAAAACCTTGGTACAACAATTTTTACACCAACATGAACTTGATAACGACGGCCTTTTGGTGGTAAGACGCGAAATAGCCACAAGTGGCAAAAGCCGATCATTTATCAATGATACTCCCGTTACTTTACAACAGCTAAAAGCATTGGCTAGCTTATTAGTGGATTTGCACCAACAATTTGACACACTAGAAATTGGTGAAGCACGCTTTCAGCGCGAAGTAATAGACGCTTTGGCACAAAATGAAACTGTATTAGCGGAGTACCTGCACAGCTACAAGCAGTGGATAACAGCTAAACATACCTTACAGCAGTTGACCCAACAAAAAGCCGATTTTGCAAAAGAATTGGATTATCATCAGTTTTTGTATAACGAGCTAGCCGACTTGCATTTACAACCCAACGAATTGGAAGATGCGGAAAACGAAATCAAGTTGCTCAGCAATAGCGAGGGCATTAAAACGGCTCTAGCAAAAGTGTATTACGATATCAAAGAAAGCGATATGCCGGTAACGGTATTGCTGAAGCAGCTTAGCCAACAGTTGCAACATTTTGCCACGTTACACCCTGAAATACCCTCACTTGTACAGCGATTGCAATCTGCTCAAATAGAACTACAAGATATTGCCTACGAAGCCGAGCGCATGAGCGATGATATTCAGTACGATGCCAAGCGCATCGATTTGCTCAACGAAAAACTGGCATTGGGTTACAAATTGCTAAAAAAACATGGCGTCAATAGCACTGCGGAATTGTTGGCCTTACAAGCACAGTTGGAAGAAAAATTACAGGCGGTGTTGCATATAGACGATACAATAGCCGCACAAACCCAATTGGTGAATAGCCATCAAGCTACGGCTGTTGGGCTAGCCAAGCAATTGTCGGCATCGCGTAGCAAACAAGCAGCCCCTTTAGAAAAGCAGGTGAATGCCTTGCTTGCCAAAGTAGGAATGCCCAATGCACGACTACAAGTGTCTATTGCTGCTGCCGAATTAAACGAATGGGGAGCCGACCATATTGAATTGTTGTTTGATGCCAATAAAAGCAATCGCTTTGAACCAATAAGAAAAGTGGCAAGCGGCGGCGAATTAAGTAGATTGATGTTGTGTATCAAATCGTTGGTAGCTGCCTATATAGATATGCCCACACTTATTTTCGACGAAATAGATACCGGCATTAGTGGCGAAGCTGCCAAACAAGTGGGCTCCATTATGAAGCAGTTAGCTACCAATAGGCAAATTATTTGCATTACCCACCAACCACAAATGGCAGGTAAGGCCGATGCCCATTACTTTGTGTATAAAACCGACAAAAACAACACGGTACAAACCAATATTAAATTGCTGCAACCTGCCGAACGCATACGAGCAATTGCCCAAATGCTTGGTGGCGAGCAACCAAGTGCAGCGGCATTGGCCAATGCAAAAGAAATGCTTGAGCATTAAACGGGGATTGGGTAATTGGGTAGACAATTCCTCGCTAACTGCTTATTGTGATGGCTAACGGCCGAAACCTATTTGGCCTCGTTTGCGCAAGATTCTCTATTTTTACCGCCTAAAATTTTACTACCAAACAATATTTGCTATGGCATACAACCTATTGAAAGGAAAAAGAGGCATTATTTCGGGAGCTTTAGACGAAAATTCAATTGCCTGGAAAGTGGCCGAAAAAGCCCACGAAGAAGGTGCAACTTTTGTATTAACCAACGCACCAATTGCTATGCGCATGGGCGAAATAAATAAATTGGCCGAAGCTACCGGTTCTAGCATCATTCCCGCCGATGCCACAAGTGTAGAAGACTTAACCAATTTGTTTACCCAATCGCAAGAAATATTAGGTGGTAAAATTGATTTTGTTTTGCACTCTATTGGTATGAGTATTAATATCCGTAAAAAAGTGCCTTACACCGAGTTAAACTACGAATATTACCAAAAAGGAATTGATGTGTCCGCGCTTTCGTTTCACAAAATGCTAGCTGTAGCACATAAATTAGATGCCATTAACGATTGGGGAAGTGTAGTAGCCCTTACTTATATGGCGGCACAACGTACGTATCCGTTTTATACCGATATGGCTGATATTAAAGCGATGCTTGAAAGCATTGCCCGGAGTTTTGGCTACCATTATGGTGTGCAGAAAAAAGTGCGTATCAATACTGTATCGCAATCGCCAACCAAAACCACTGCCGGAAATGGCATTAAAGGTTTTGGCGACTTTTTTGATTATGCAGATACCATTGCCCCATTAGGTAATGCTAGCGCCGAAGACTGTGCCAATTATTGTATCACCTTGTTTTCAGATTTGACTAGAATGGTGACCATGCAAAATTTATTCCACGATGGAGGTTATAGCACTACGGGTGTAAGCACTTCTGTATTGCAAAAGTTTGGCATAGAAGGGTAAGGGATGATTTTTCTTCCACCCGTTTCAGCGTGAAAAATGTTTGACGATTTTTGGGTTGCATTTTGTTCCCCAATTTTTTCAAAACATTTCTAAACGTTGTGTTGGATGGAAATACGTAGCCAACTTGAATAGCCCATTTATTTAAACACGATTATATTAAAGCCTTATAGATGAGTTGTGGTTGCCAAATGCGCTCCACCAAAAAGGGAATCTTGCTTATTGCTCGATTCCCTTTTTTTGTTTTTCACAGTATAGCAATGGTTACAGGCCTTTGAGTGTTTGCAAGCGGCTCCATCGTTCGGTTTTAGCCACTTCCGATTGTTCCATAAATCTTTCTGCCAAAACGGGGTCTTTGGCTTTAATTACCTTAAATCTATTTTCATGGTCCATAAATTCGCTTAAGTTCATGGTAGGTTCTTTGGAGTCAATCACAAATCTTTCGCCTTTCGGTTTTAACGGATGGTAGTGAAATAAGGGCCAATAACCCGATTTTACAGCAATGTCTTGTTCATGAGCGCCATGTGCCATGTCAATACCGTGTGCAATACAATGGCTATAGGCAATGATTAACGAAGGGCCGGGATAGGCTTCTGCTTCTAAAATAGTACGTACCGTATGTGCATCGTTGGCACCCATCGCAATTTGCGCTACATAAGCCGTGCCGTGTGCTATAGCTTGCAAAGCCAAATCTTTTTTACCGGTTGTTTTACCATTTACCGAAAATTTGGCACTTGACCCTAGGGGTGTTGATTTTGATTTTTGGCCGCCGGTGTTGGAATATACTTCGGTATCTAAAACCAAAATATTTACATTTTCGCCGGTGGAAAGAATGTGGTCTAGCCCTCCGTAGCCGATATCGTAAGCCCATCCATCGCCGCCAATTATCCAAACAGATTTATCGGATAAAAAGTCGGCAAGTTGCAAAAGGTTTTTGGCAGCAGCAGAAGGCAAGTATTGCAATTCATTTTTTAATTCCTGAATCAGGTTGTTTTTCACTTGTATTTCGGCTTCGGTACTTTCAGCAACTGTTACCAATTGATTGACCAATGCTTCGTCGAGCTGAGGGCGCAATTCGTCGAGTAAGTGGAGCGCTACTTCTCTTTTTTTGTCATTAGCCATTTTAATACCCAATCCAAATTCGGCATTGTCTTCAAACAACGAGTTGGCCCATGCCGGCCCTTTCCCTTGCTTATTACTACTCCAAGGTGTAGTGGGTAAGTTGCCGCCAAAAATGGAAGAACAACCGGTTGCGTTAGCAACAATCATTTTTTCTCCAAATAATTGTGTTAATAGTTTAATGTAAGGGGTTTCGCCACATCCGGCACAAGCACCTGAAAACTCAAAAAGCGGCTGAAAAAATTGAGAACCTTTTACTTGGTTTTTGTTTACGCGACTGCGATCTACCTCCGGAATATTTAAAAAGAAATCCCAATTGGCCTTTTCTTGTTCAACAATGTCGGTTTTGTCGTACATGTTTAAGGCTTTGTGGCCCTGATTGGTTTTACTGATAATTGGGCATACTTCTACGCACAAGCTACAGCCGGTACAATCTTCAGTAGATACCTGTAGTGTATATGCTTCTGTATCTTTATTCCATTCTTTGCCAATAGGAGCCACATGTTTAAATGTTTCGGGAGCATTGGCAAGCAATGTTTTGTCGTACACTTTGGGTCGTATGGCGGCGTGCGGACAAATTAAAAAGCATTTGCCACATTGTGTGCACATATTAGCATCCCATACGGGCACGGCATCGGCAATATTCCTTTTTTCCCATTTGGTAGTACCCGATGGAAAAGTACCATCTACGGGGAAAGCACTCACCGGTAAGTCGTCGCCTTCGCCTGCAATGATTTTACCCAATACATTTTTTACAAAATCAGGGGCATTGTCGCCAACGGCCTTGTCTTGTACTAGTTTGCCTATTACTAAGTTGCTGTAATCAATTTCAAATAAATTTTCAAGTGTTTGATCTACGGCAAGGTAATTTTTCTGCACTATTGCTTCGCCCTTTTTCCAATAAGTATCATAAATGGCTTCCTTAATTTTTGCAATCGCATCTTCCTTGGGCAGTACATTGCTAATGGCAAAAAAGCAGGTTTGCAAAATGGTATTGATGCGGTTACCCATGCCGGTGGCTTTGGCAACTTGATAAGCGTTTATGGTAAATAGTTTTAATTTTTTGTGTACAATGTCTTGTTGTATTTTTTCGGGGAGTTTATTCCAAACTTCGTCCTTTTCATATGGGGCATTGAGTAAAAAAGTTGCGCCAATAGCGGCATCTTTCAAAATATCGTACTTAAACAAATAATTGAAATGATGACAAGCTACAAAGTTGGCTGAGTTGATTAAATAAGTTGAACGGATAGGCTTTGCACCAAAACGCAAGTGCGATGCAGTAAGCGACCCCGATTTTTTTGAGTCGTACACAAAATAACCTTGTACAAAATAGTTGGTTTTGTCGCCAATTATTTTGATAGAATTTTTGTTAGCACTCACCGTACCATCGGCGCCCAATCCAAAAAAGAGACCTCTAAAAAGGTGTTGGTTGTCTAAATGAAATTGTTTGTTGTAAGTTAGACTCAAATGGGTTACATCATCTTCAATGCCTACAGTAAAATGGTTTTTGGGTTTTTCCTGCACTAATTCGTTGAATACAGCCAATACCATAGCAGGGGTAAATTCTTTTGACGACAAGCCATATCGGCCACCAATGATGTGCGGATAAGGCCGATTGCGAGTCTCGCTAAAAGCATTTACCACATCCATATACAAGGGTTCCGCTACACTGTTTGGTTCTTTGCACCTATCCAAAACAGCAATATTTTTTACAGTAAGGGGTATAGCTTCTAAAAATACATCTACGGCAAATGGCCTATACAAGCGCACATTCAGCACACCTGCTCGTTTACCCTGTTCGTTTAAGTAATCAACTGTTTCTTGCACCGCACCCGTGCCCGAACCCATTACAACAATCACCCGCTCTGCTTGAGGATGTCCATAATAATCAAACAAACGGTAGCTGCGACCGGTTAATTGCGCAAAAGTATCCATGGTGTTTTGTACAATCGTTGGCACTTTTTCAAAGTAACTATTGGCCGCTTCGCGATTTTGGAAGTACACATCCGGATTTTGTGCAGTGCCCCTGATAAATGGATTATTGGGCGATAAGGCACGCTCGCGGTGTGCTCTTATGTCGTCTGTATCCACCATTGCTTCAATTACTTCGTCTTCAATCACATTCACCTTTGTTAGTTCGTGCGAAGTTCTAAAGCCATCAAAAATGTTTAAAAATGGAATGCGCGATTGCAGCGTTGCCGATTGTGCTATCAATGCCATATCCATTGCTTCTTGTGCATTGTTGCCAAACAGCATGGAAAATCCGGTGGCTCTAACTGCCATTACATCGCTATGGTCGCCAAAAATGGATAAAGCATGTGTGGCCAATGATCGGGCTGCTATGTGAAATACGGTAGGGGTTAGCTCGCCGGCAATTTTGTACATATTGGGTATCATCAACAACAAACCCTGCGATGCCGTAAAGGTGGTAGATAAAGCACCTCCTTGTAATGCACCATGAATAGCACCGGCTGCACCGGCTTCGCTTTGCATTTCCATAATGCGCGGTACTTGCCCAAAAATATTTTTAATGCCCTTGGCACTCCACTCATCTGTCCATTCGCCCATCGTAGACGAGGGGGTTATGGGATAAATAGCGCATACTTCGTTGGTTTTATAGGCAATGTATGCCGCAGCTTCATTACCATCCATTATTTCAGTTATTGCTGTAGCAGCTTCGTTGGCTTGCAAGGTGGCAACTTCCATGAGGAAACATATTTCTTTGATTGGAGAAAAAAATTGAAGTCCTAAAAGTAGTAGCCGCAGCCAAGTGTTTTACTGACAATTGTCACTCGTTTCGGCGTCTTTTCATCCATACAAAAATGCCATTGGTCATTTATGATTTAAATATGTTATTTTAAGCTTCGTAAGCCGGAAAAAATGACCGTAAAACAGGCGGCTACATGGTAGCCTTAATTGGGGTATGAGCCAGGGGCTAGTACTACGTATTGGGCGGCATTGGCGTTGGCACCGTTCAACAGATACCAGTCTGTTCGGCATAGCGTATGCTTAGCCGGTTGTTAGGTACAATAAAATAGCCACCCAAAAGGTGGCTATTCAAAAAAGTTATCTGGGGTAAGTACTCGGCTTAATACTCATCTTCATTAAACATAAAATCTTCCTGACTAGGATAATCCGGCCAAATATCCTCGATGCTTTCGTACACTTCCCCTTCGTCGTCAAGTTCTTGCAAGTTTTCTACCACTTCAATGGGCGCACCACTACGAATTGAGTAATCAATCAACTCGTCTTTAGTTGCAGGCCATGGAGCTTCTTCCAGGTAGCTTGCTAATTCTAATGTCCAAAACATACCTATAAAATTTTTGCAAAAGTAACCGTATATCCCAAATTACCAAATTTGGTTTAAGTATATTGTTAAAATAAGCAGCTTTTTAACAATAACGTTTGCCGTGGCCTATTTTGAGGCTTAACAAATACCTTACTTTTGCCCATAAACCGTAGTGCCAACATGATATTAAGTGCCGAAAAAATATATAAACAATATGCACAATTGCCGGTATTGAAAGGCGTGGATGTACACATCAATAAGGGCGAAATTGTATCGATTGTTGGTTCGTCGGGGGCCGGTAAAAGCACGTTGTTGCATATATTGGGCTCGCTAGACAATGCCGATAGCGGCACTATTACGCTCAACAATCAACCAATGAATTTACTCAAAGGCAAACAATTGGCTCATTTCAGGAACCAACATATTGGCTTTGTATTTCAATTTCATCACTTGTTGCCCGAGTTTACTGCCTTAGAAAATGTTTGTATGCCCGGTTGGATAGCCAAACGAAACAAACAACAGGTTGCGCAGGAAGCAACACTTTTATTGCAACAACTTGGTTTAAGCAACAGAGTGCACCACAAACCACAGGCGCTTAGTGGGGGCGAACAGCAACGTGTAGCGGTAGCAAGGGCTTTAATTAACAAACCCGCCATTGTGTTTGCCGACGAACCTACCGGCAATTTAGATAGTACCAATGCCAAAGAACTGCACCAACTTTTTGTAGAACTCAAAACCCGCTTGCAACAAACCTTTTTAATTGTAACCCACAATGATGAATTGGCGGCGATGAGCGATAGAATTATTCATATGAAAGATGGAAAAATTGTGCAATAATGGTACGTATATTCACAAACAAATTTTAACGATTTTCAACTTGCTAATAGCTGACTATGGCCGATTTTGTTTGTGTTGACAGAACCAATAGGTGTGATTGTATATGAACCGAAAAAAATTTTTTCTACAATGTATTACCGGTATTATGAGTAACCATCTTTTTGCCTTTAATCATTTTACAAGTCAGCTACCCATACTCAGCTACACCATGCCGGTATTGTTTATTGGTCATGGCTCGCCCATGAATGGTATAGAACACAACAGTTTTAGCATGCAATGGGCCAATATGGCCACCACAATACCCCAACCCACAGCAGTTTTGGTGGTGTCGGCACATTGGCTAACAAAAGGTACACATATTACGGCTATGCAAGAGCCGCGTACCATTCACGATTTTGGAGGGTTTCCGCCACAATTGTATCAGGTACAATACCCCGCTCCGGGAAGTCCAACGGTTGCTGCTGAAACGGTTAATCTTGTTCGGAGCGCTTCAGTTCAGTTGAATCACGATTGGGGACTCGATCATGGTACTTGGACGGTGGTACGGCACATGTATCCCAAGGCCAACATACCGGTTTTGCAATTGAGTATTGATGCAAGCAAAAGTCCGCAATACCATTATCAATTGGCTACCGAGTTAGCTTTGCTGCGCAAAAAAGGCGTGTTGATCATTGGTAGCGGCAATATGGTGCACAACTTAGGAATGGTTGCTTGGCACAAACTACAAGAGCCTGAATTTGGATACGATTGGGCGCTAGAAATAAACCAAGTATTCAAACAGTTGATTATCAATAAGCAACACAATACCTTAATCAATTATCATCAGTTGGGCAAATTGGCCGACATGGCCATTCCTACCAATGAACACTATTTGCCATTGCTGTATACACTTGCCTTGCAAACCGCTGCCGATGGGGTACAGTTTTTTAACGATAAAGCAGTAGGTGGTTCATTAACAATGACATCGGTAAAAATTGGTTAACCATTATTGGGAATATTTGTGTCTATATCAATCACACAATTGAGCCATTCCGCATCAAATCGGGCGCCCCATTTTTGATAGAAGTTGATGCCCGGTTGGTTCCAATCAAGCACTTGCCAACAAATGGCATTCAAGTTTTTTTGCTTCGCTTCTACTATGAGTTGCTGAAAAAGTAATGTGCCTATACCTCTGCCTCGAGCTTGTTCGGTAACTAAAATATCTTCTAAGTACATACGTTGTCCTTTCCAAGTACTAAAACGAATGTAGTACAAAGCAAAACCGACAATGCGATTGTTTTCTTCCGCTACCAAAGCCCACCAAACAGGGGTAGGGCCAAAACCACTTTCTTCAAAATGCGCTAAGGTAATCGTGACTTCGTTGGGTGCTTTTTCGTAATCGGCTAATTCCCTCACCAATTGTAACAACTGCTCACAGTCGCTTTTTACAGCGTTGCGTATTTGTATACTCATATCAAATTAATAATAATTAGGCTAGTGCTTGTTGCAAATCGGCCATAATATCTGCAATGTTTTCTATTCCAACACTCATTCTAATTAGGCCATCGGTTATACCAAATTTTAATCGTTCTTCTTTGGGAACACTCATGTGTGTCATGCTTGCTGGATGCGACACAAGCGTATCTACCGTACCAAGCGATACGGCACGTACACACATTTGCAATTGATTAATGAATTTTTTACCCGCTTCTATGCCTCCTTTTAATTCAAAACTGAGCATTGAACCAGGGTGTCGCATTTGTTTTTTGGCAATTTCGTAGTCGGGGTGTGTGGTCAATCCTGTATAGTGCACTTGTTCAATTGCCGGATGTTGCTGCAAATACAAAGCTACTTGCATGGCATTTTCGCAGTGTCGCTGCATCCTAATTTCCAACGTTTTGATGCCTTGAATAAGCAAATAGGCATCGAAAGGATTGGCATTGCCTCCCAAAAGTGCATGCCATTTCCATAGTTTGGTTTTCATGAGTTCAATATCTCGGCCAATTAGTACGCCGCCAATTGCCGAACCGTGACCATTTAAAAATTTGGTAGTAGAGTGAAATACAAAATCTACCGGATATTGAAAAGGCTGTTGCAAATAAGGCGATGCAAAGGTATTGTCTACCGAAACCAATAATTGGTGTTGTTTGGCAATTTGTGTAATTGCTTCAATATCAACGCATTGTATGGTTGGGTTTGCCGGTGTTTCTATGTGTACTAGTTTAATGTTGGGGTGTGCTGCAATAGCTGTTGCCACTTCGGGCGGATTGCGCATGTCTACAATAATGGTAGTAATTCCGGCATCGGCCAACACTTTATGCATGATTTCGTAGGTGCCGCCATACAAACTGTAGTGCGATAACACAGCATCTCCTTGCTTTAATAAGCCCAAAAAAAGGGTGCTCATAGCTGCTTGACCGCTAGCGTGCAGCAGTGCCTTTAATTGTAAAGGTGAGCCATCGGGGTTAAAAATATTAAAAGCTTCCAAGGCAGCTATTGTTTCTTCGGCTACTTTGAAGGTAGGATTGCCCCAACGGCTATAAATATTTTCTTTGTCTTTGCTTGCAAAGCGTTCCATGCCTTGCTCGGCTGTATCGAATACAAAAGTGGAGGTAGCATAAATAGGCGTAATGTGCGAAAATTCGGCATTGTTGTGTGTAGCAGTATGCATTGCCACCGAACCCATACCCGAAAAAACAAATTGTTGACTCATGCGGTTGTTTTATTGGTATTAATGTAGTAATTTACTACCAACCGAAAATAACTATATTTTATGAAGGATTTGCTTTTGCGCTACGCCGCTTATCATATTTGGGCCAATGATTCATTATTAAAAGTAGTATTGCAATTAACTGCAAAGCAAGTAGATAAAGAAGTGAAAAGCAGTTTTGATACTGTGTATAAAACTTGCTTACATCTGTACCATGCCGAAAAAATTTGGTGGTTACGGGTACAACAAGCCGAAGCCGCCTTAACACAGCGCGATTTAAAACCCACCATACAAGAGTTAGCAACTAGCTTGTTGCTGCAAAGTAAGCAGTGGCATAGTTGGCTTCAAAATCGTTCTGAGGATGAGTTACAAGCGTTTTTCACCTATAAAAATAGGAAAGGCGAAACCTTTGTGCAGCCTTTTTGGGAGGTACAATTACATTTGTTTAACCACGCACAGTTTCATAGAGGGCAGTTGGTAACCCAATTGCGCCAACTTGGGGTAGGAACCTTGCCACCTACCGATTTTGTACATTGGGCGCGTTTGAATAATGCGTAAAGAAAAAAAATACTGTTGTAATGTCGTTTTTGAAAGGCCTCCTAGTAACAGTTAGTTGAACGGTGCCAACGCCAACGCAGCCCAATATGTAGTACCGGCCCTTGGCTCACAA
>JAIXOS010000049.1 GCA_027486695.1 Chitinophagaceae bacterium
CGACAAAACGCAACCGATTACAATTTGCGACGAACGAAGCGAAAAAACCGGCATGTAACAGGAGGTTTGGCAATAGTGGGGGGCGACAAAACTCGTATTTCAACTTTGGGAACTTTATTGAACTTCGGGTCCAGCTCGACAGAACTCAACCGAACAGCAGAAATTTAAACTCAACTTTTTATCATCATTCAACGGCAGACGGCCAAGCGTGACACAACTCAATGCCCCACCATCGCCAAGCCTTGTTCGTTGCACGTCACCCTAAAAAACAACATCCCTTTTGCGAAAACATAAATTAATAAAGTCACAAAACCAAAAAGACTAATTAAATGCTAAATTTGCGGATACTGTAATTAATGTAAATAATGAGCAAAATTAAAATCAAAAATTTTGGACCTATAAAAGATGGATACCAAGAAAATAACGGTTGGCTTGAAATTAAAAAAGTAACTGTATTCATTGGCAATCAAGGAAGCGGAAAAAGCACAGTTGCAAAGTTAATTTCAACATTTACTTGGATTGAAAAAGCTTTAGTAAGAGGTGATTATAATAACAAGTGGTTTTCAAGAAAAAGTAAACTTAAAAATCAATTTTTAAACTATCACAGGTTAGAAAATTATTTGATAAACCTAGGTAATGGAACTAAGAGTGAGATAGAATATTTAGGAGAAGCATATCATATAAAATTTGAGAATGATTCACTTACGATAAATGAAGTTTTCAATGGCAATTATTTATTATCTCAGATAATGTATGTTCCTGCAGAGAGAAATTTTATAGCTTATGTAAAAAGTCCAAAAGAATTAAAACTTTCATCAGATTCATTAAAAGAATTTTTAACTGAATTTGATAATGCAAAGGATTCTATGAAAGGTTCTATGAAATTGCCGATAAATAATGTTGATATAGAATATGATAAATTAAATGATATCGTCAATATAAAAGGGAAAGATTACAAAGTAAGGCTGACTGAATCCTCTAGTGGGTTTCAATCATTAGTTCCACTATTTATCGTTACAGATTATTTGGCGAATGGTGTAAAAAAGACATCTGAAAATAATTTAGGAGGAATGAGTAGTGAAGAGATAGAACGCTTCAAAACACTTGCAGCAGAAATATATTCCAATGAAAACTTAACAGCAGAACAACGAAGAGCTGCACTATCTACTATTTCTTCGAAATTCAACAAAACTGCATTTATCAATATTGTAGAAGAACCTGAACAAAATTTATTTCCTAGCTCACAAAGAGAAATCCTAAATAGTTTATTAAAAGCTAACAATTTAAATGAAGGTAACAAACTAATTTTAACTACTCACAGTCCTTATTTAATTAATTACCTGACACTAGCTGTAAAGGCATACGAGGTTTTCGATAGGTTAATGAATTTCTCAGATAGAAAACCTGAATTTTATTTAGCAAGATTATCAAAAGTAGTCCCACACAAATCAATGACAAATCATAACAACTTGATAATTTATGAATTGAATGAAAATGATGGTACAATAAAAAAACTTGAGACATTTAATGGACTACCATCTGATGATAATTATTTAAATGTAGGACTTGCAGAAAGCAACGAATTATTTGCTCAACTTTTAGAAATTCAGCAGGCATTATGAGTATAAATTTTTCACAAGCTTTGTGTCAAACTTCTTCTAATCTTAAACTGTTTGGGCTTTGTGACGATTCACCACCACCACACAAAGCAGCATATATTGATGAAACTAATGGTGTAAAGTGGATTGCAGTTGTTGTTAATGATGACAAATATGATGTTACATTTACAGCAATCGACCATTGCATTACAATTAATAGAGCAGACGGTAAACTTTCAAAACGATGTGATGGAGTTCTGACCTTTAATACCACAGTTATATTTGTAGAATTAAAAGAAATTGGAGGCAAAGGAAACGATTGGGTAGAAGTTGCTGAAGAACAATTAAAAATTACAATTGGACATTTTGAGGCTCAGGATGATTCAGATAACTTTAATCAAAAGAAAGCATACATAGCAAATAGCGAACATCCTAAGTTCAAAGAAAGCCAGACAAGAAGAATGAACCAATTTTTTCTAGACACAGGTTATGTATTAAGAGTTGAGAATAGAATTATCCTTTAATAGCATAAAAAGACGATACACATAAGGGCGAACGTGCAACAGAGGTTTGGCAATAGTGGGGGGCGACAAAACTCGTATTTCAACTTTGGGAACTTTGTTGTACTTCGGCTCCAGCTAGACAGAACTCGACCGAACAGCAGGAATTTAAACTCAACTTTATATCTTTATTCAACGTTCGACAGCCCAGCGTGACACAACTCGAAGCCCCACCATCGCCAAGCCTTGTTCGTTGCACGCCATTAATGACAGACCCCTATGTATAAAATTTTAATTTTAGTTTTTACTGTTTGTTTCGTTTCCTGCGACACAACCCCAACAAAAGAGAATATGGTAACTAATATAGAAAATACTATAGATAAATGTTATGAAGCTGTTAGTATTGATACATCAAAACTCAAGTTAGGCCAAGTGGCAAATCTTGACATTTACAATGGAATTAAAAACCATTGTTGTCCGACAAAAAATCTATTTTGCTTATTTAGCTGGTTGGTTACGTTTATTTTTGGATTTTGAGTGGTTGTTTTTGTTAGCAGGGGGTCTATGCAGAACTGAAGATATCA
>JAIXOS010000399.1 GCA_027486695.1 Chitinophagaceae bacterium
ATATTTTACCACCCTATTGTAATCCATGATATACAATTGGTTGGAAGGAAAAAGCGTGGTTAAAAAATAATTGCTTGCCTCTGTAGCTTTGGTACCTAATGCCTTGCGCACTTTTGCCGCAGATGCAGCACGGTGGTGGCCGTCGGCAATATAGGTGCAAGGAATTTGGTTTTGAAAAATGTTGGTTATTGTAAGAATAACATCGCTGTCATTAACAATCCAAATAGTGTGTTGAATGCCATCATCGGCCACAAAATCGTAAGCGGGATTTTTAGATGCTTTCCATTTTTCTACAATTGCGTCGATTGCAGCTTCGTTGCGGTATGCTAAAAATACATTACCCGTTTGGGCTCCGGTGGTTTTGATATGGTTGATGCGATCCTGCTCTTTTTCGGGGCGTGTAAACTCGTGCTTTTTGATGATATCATTCTCATAATCATCTACACTACTTACAGCTACCAAACCTGTTTGGCTTCTACCATTCATGATTAACTGGTAAATGTAATAGCATTCTTTTGTTTCTTTAAACAAAATATTACGTTGAATAAACGCTTCTAAATTTTCTTTTGCTTTTTCATAAACAGCGGCAGAATGAATATCGATATTGCTGTTTAAATCTATTTCACTCTTGGTAATATGTAAAAAACTATTAGGATTTCCTTGAGCTTCTAATTTAGCTTCGGCACTGTTTAATACATCGTATGGGCGACTAGCAACTTGCTTTGCCAATGGAGTTTCGGGACGTAACGCTTTAAACGGTTTTATAATTGACATGCTGCAAATATCTGTAATTATTTATAAAACAAGTGTTGTAAACGCAATTAATTGCCAAAAACGTTGTTATAGGATACTTTTTTGCTTACCCGAAAACATCATTCCGGTTTTCCATCTATCATGCAATAATGGTACGCAATTGATTGTAAATGTATGCATAATGAATTGTGATTATAGTATATGTTTGTGATAAGCGTCTATGCGCTGCACAAACCAACGGTTTTGTAATATGCACGATTGAAATATCCAAAATGCAAGGTTGGCACATACAATACCCGCAAGTACATCGGCTACATAATGGTGGCTGTTGTACACAGCCGAAAACCAAATACCTACCACTAGGAAAGCAAACAGCATATTGACAAACCCCAATTTGTTTCGAATGCCAAAATACAATACCACAATTGGGTAAGCCGAATGTAGCGAGGGCATAGCTGCAAATACATTGGAGCCTTTGCTGTATAACGATCGAAATAATTGACCGTTAAAATAAGTATCGAAACGGAGTAAACCTGCTGCACTACCGGGCGTTTGGGCATGAAATTGAAAACCATATTGTTGTACATACCAAGGTGGTGCAGCGGGATATACGTAATAAACAATAAAACCCAATAAATTGGTGAGCAAAAAGGTGAGCGAAAAATATAAAAATTGCCTGCGATTAACAAAGAACAAATACGTTGCAAACCCTAACGGCACCGGCACCCAACTTAAATAAAATAATCCTGTTACAACGTTCAAAAAGGAATGCGAATGCTTTTGCCAATACTCGTTAGGTGTTAAAACCTGTCCATTAACAGCAATACCAAAAAACTTTTTTTCAAATAAATACAAGTCTTTTATGTGCACTTCCTGGTACCAATAATTGGGAAATGCTTTCATGTAATCAAACAATATCCAAAAAATGATGAAAATGCCAAAGCCTACAATAAACTTTCGTGTTAGTTGCGAAACAAAAAAACACCCATTAAAAATAGCTACCAATACCAATTGATCTTGTTTAAACCCAATTAGCCAATAGGATGCTAGCAAGTAAATGCTTGATATGAGTATTGCTGTAATACAAGCACTACTTGTATACAACGAAGAAATTGGTGAAGAATTATTGTTTAACAACATGTATAACCATATTTACGAAAGATTGCGCTAAGAGAGGGCAAAATAGAATTTGCAAGAGTTGTAAGCAGTGCCGAGTCAAATAAACTAAGGTTTAAACCGTTCCATTACTTCTTTTCCGGTAGACGGGTCAATACCCTTTTTTTCGAGATACACTACATTAGGTTTCCAAAAACTTCCGCCTTCTACTTTAATAAAAAATCGCTGTACTATACTCTGCTTTTGGTTGATGGTAGCATACACATGGTATTTGCCATCTTTGGGCGATTTCATGAGTAAAAATTCTTGCTTTTTGTACGATACAAATTGTAATTTATAACTGCCGTTGCCTAAAGGTGTACTTTTAATACCATAGGCAAACACCCTTTGTATGTAATTGAGCTCTTTACGAACACCGCCTTCTGTATAGCGTATCCAACTAACGTGCACGGGTTCTTCTTCATTCAATTGCCCGTTAGCAAGCAAATTGAGTTCGCATAAAATGGTATTGCTGTTAGGACTACGCTGCAAATAGAATAGTAATTTACTACTTGATGGTGGTACGGGTAAAGTATCTTGTTCTTCTACTACTTTTTTGGTTACAGTGCTATGCTGCGCTTGTGCGGTACACAATGTAAGCGTGCTAATAAGTAGGATTAGTAATGCTTTTAAATTGCCTCTCTCTTTTTTTTCCAATGCTTTTTTGGCACTTGTTAGTCTATTTACTGCTGTAATATTGGTTAATATGGCCATAAACGCCAATGGCAAGGTAAAAATACTAATGGTTTCTAACACTTGAAATTGGGTGCCGGGCCAATACCACTTGTGATTTCCCCCAATGATACTAGCAGTAATACCACAAGCAATAGCTGTAACACCAATGGTAATAACCCTTTCGGGGCGTTGCATCAATCCTTCTTTACATTCAATACCCAATCCCTCGGCACGAGCGCGTGTATAACTCACCATAATGGAACCAATGAGTGCAATAAAAGCAAATAAGGAACTTAAAAAATAATGATGTGCCACCAAATAATAACAAATACCCAAAAACAAGATTAACTCGCTATACCTATCAAGTACCGAATCGTACAAAGCGCCAAAGGTAGAACCCATGTTGCCCAAGCGAGCCACCTGTCCGTCTAACATGTCGAATAAACCGGCAAAAAGTACTAAAGCCCCGGCCCATCCCACAAACGACAAATCGCCTCGATTGCCTTCTTCAGCACCAAATACAAATATTGCGGCAACGCCTACATTCAATACCAAACCGATAGTTGTAACGGCATTGGGCGTTAAACCCATTTTAATCAATAGCCGTACAAATGGATTGATTACTAAATATATAGCCTGCTGAAGCTGAATGCGTAATGAGGTGTTTTTGGTTGAATTCATGTATAAATAATTCTATCAAAAAATTTAAAAATCAAATTTAAATCGTGCACGAATTCCCATGGGCGAAACGTAGGGATTGTTCAAATAACTAAATCGCTTTACTACATCCACTCTTATTAATTTAAATATATTTCCTATGCCGGCACTTCCTTCTACATAGGCTCCTTGATTGAGCGAAAAAGTAGTGGTTTTGCCTTCAAGTGTTGGATATTGATACAATTCGGGATGAATATTGGGATTGTTGTTGGCACTAACACTTCCCCAAAGGGCTTTTACCGAAACCAACTCGCGCAATTTAAGTTTTTTCAACAAAGGGATTCGATTAAAAAAAAGACCGTTAAAATGGTGGTCAACACTAATGCCTGCGTATCTATCGCTTACAAACTCTAAGAAATTCATTAAGTTATACGAATTCAGCTGGTAAGCGTAGGTTTGGTTGGCACGATGGATATTCATTAACGGATAGGGAATTTGGCCAAAAATGACGCCGGCATTCACCACAACATCGCTGTAACCCAATTGCGACAAAAAACAACGTTTTTCTACATTAAAATCAATTTTTTGGTAATTGTACTCGCTGTTAAGCAATCCTTTTACCCCTGCGGTAACGCTAAGATTAAAAATAGGATACTTATTTACAATAGGTGTTCGGTACACTTTACCTTGATAAAATTGTTCTTTGGGTGCCCAGCGTACATTAGCTGAAAATTCGGTGGTGGTTAGCTGTGGTATGTTTACAGCAATACCATTAACCATCTTATTATATACAATTGCCCCTGCGGGTTGTTGTCGCCAATTTTTAAAACCCAACGTGTACGAAAACCGATTGGCAAATTCGCGAACATAATCTACTCGAAAGTAATCGTTGTATAACCATTTATCGTTGTTGCCTCTTTTAAAGGAAAGCAAAAAATTGTCTTCTTGCAAAAACTGAAGTTCCTGTCCGGGTATTTTGGTGTCTTTTTGGTAGCTTACCCGTACAAAGTTGAGCGGGAACTGGTAAATAGATTTGTTATTGATGGAATAAGTGCTGCTAATAAAATATTTCCATTTTTCGTCTTTAAAACCGTACGCACCATAGCCTTCAAAGTACAAACGCTTACTCAATTTAGGAGTCGTACGGCCTCCAAAGCGCAGGCGAAAACCTTCCACCGGATTAAAACTGTAAAAAGCGTTTACCGGACCTATTTCAGCTGGTCCTAAAGTGGTATAACCTGCCAATAATAAAGTAGCTAATGCCATTGTTCGCTTGAAAGAAGGCATTTTTTCCAAACTATCAATATTGGCATACACTTTAGATTCGGCTTTGGTAAGTGTATCGTGACGGTTTTGTTGCCAAAAACTTTCCAATTGGCTAGCTGCTGTGGTTCTTTTCTCTATTTCCGGCCCCTTAAATAGGGTGTCGGGCAAAACTATGTTGGTAACAAAATTTTTGTACGAAACGGTACGTTCTCCAAAAAAGCCATTGCCTTTTGCTTTGGTAATGCCTGCATCGGCCATTACCGTACTTTTGCTTAAATGGTAGCGTCCATCGGTATTGGCTTCAAAATCTAAATTGATACGCAATTCTTTCACCCAATTCAAATTGGCATTTTTGCTGATGTACATATTTATTTTTTGTACTGCATAATTTCCATCTAGGGTTACATACATATTGCCTCTAAACAATAAATCGCCGGTTACACGAGGTGTAAAATACAGTTGCACCATTTTTTTACCCTCGCTATTCGTTACCGTATCTTTAATATAGTACATGTAAAAGGAGGGCGCTAGTTCTGCTATTGGACTCAAAAATTGGTAGGTAAACAATGGAATGTCATTGTCGTAAATATCTACATCCATGTATAGCCTATTTAAGTAGCTGCTAATACCTGCATTATCTACATATTCGCCAAAATTAACATGTTTCTCTCCCAATACAATGGTCCGCGATTTTTCAGGATTTTTGCGATAATATTTTTGCGACAACACTTCTTCTAAATAGATGGGCAGCAAACTTTTGCCTTCAATTTTGGTGGTATCGCTATTTTGAAACAAGAATTGGTATTTTTTCAACAATTTAGCATTGGTAATTTTTGCAGAAGCATTACTAAGCGAAAGTTGAATTTTTTCGTATTGCTGGTACTGAACGTAATCGTACTTTTCTATTCGATTGAGCGATTTGTTTTTGATAACTTTTTTGATCAACTCTACTGCCGGATTATTTTTATTGCGATAAGGTGCCCTTTTGTTGGTACTTACTGTAATGCTGTTGGTGGCATTGGGGTCTGTTTGTAATGCTAGGTTGATGGTTTGGTCTTTCCCAACTTGAATGGTTTTGGTAATGGTTTTGTACCCTACATACGAAAACAACACCTGATTGCTTGCCGGATTTTGCGATTGTAATACATACTCGCCTTGGGCATTGGTAACAGCCCCACGGCCTCCTTTGAATACCACACTCACATACTGAATAGGTTGTTTGCTAGTAGCATCGGTAACCACACCGCGAACAATGGTTTGTGCATTGCTTTGGGTTGCCAACAACAGCAATATACCCATCACTGATTTTGGCAACTTTTGTAGAATATATTCAAAAAAAATCATTGAAAATTATTTATTTAAACACAAATCTTTTTTGCAATGTGTAATTATAAACATAGCCTATTACTACAGATACCAATAGTTTGGAAATGATGTATTGAACTTGAAAAAAGTGCGTGATACAAAAAACGCCCCAAGTATTTAGCAACAAGCTGCCTATCCATACCAAGATGTATTTATACAACTGTGTTGATACGTTTAAGTGTTGGGCTTCAAACACCCACCTTCTACTCAACCTAAAATTTAGTAAGCCACCGCCAATACTACCTATACAAGTTGCCGCCACATACCATAGGTGCATACATTCCTTTAATAAGGCCGTGATAGCAAAATCGGCAATAGTGGCTATTACCGAAGAAAATTGTGCTTTTATAAATGTAGCCATGTGGCAATGGAATGTTGATATACAAATACATTGAGTAAAACATTGGCATACAATCCGGCAACAACATCGTCCATCATTACACCCCAACCTTTGGGCAAAGCCTCCAATTTACGGATATATAGTGGTTTTACGATATCGAAAAATCGGAACAAAAATAAAGCAATTAATACATTTACAACAGAAATAGGAACAAACAACAATGCAATACACATACCTGCTACTTCGTCAATCACTACCTTGCTGCTATCTTTACCCCAAAGGGCATCTACTTTATTGCCACTCCAAATACCCAACCCTACAATACACAATGAAGTTGCTACCGATAGATGCCAACTCGTTTGATAGAAGAACACTGTGTACCAAATAATACTAGTTATAGCTGCCGCTATGGTACCACCACCTTTTAGGTGGCCGATACCAAAGCAACTTGCCATTATTTTATGTATGTTCATTACGATAAAGAGTCAACTACGTCTTGGTAATAATCCAAACCCAAATGCGTAATCAAATCTTCGCCCATCATATGACGGAGGGTATTTTGCAATTTGATAAGTTGTTTAAAAATATCGTGTTCGGGTCTTAGTTGGGGCAAGGTTTGTGGCGATTTTAAATAAAAAGACAACCACTCTTGTATACCACTCATATTAGCACGTTTGGCCAAATCCATAAACAGTGCCAAATCCAAAACTATAGGAGCCGCTAAAATGGAATCGCGACATAAAAAGTTGATTTTGATTTGCATAGGATAGCCTAACCAGCCAAAAATATCAATGTTATCCCAACTTTCCTTGTTATCGCCATGTGGCGGATAATAGTTAATGCGTACTTTATGGTACAGCTCGCCGTACAATTCCGGGCTTAAATCCGGGCGTAAAATGTCTTCTAATACACTTAATTTAGAAACCTCCTTGGTTTTAAAATTATCCGGATCGTCCAATACCCATCCATCTCTATTACCCAATATATTGGTACTAAACCAACCCTTAACGCCCAACGCCCTAGCTTGTAAGCCTGGAGCCAAAATGGTTTTCATTAAGGTTTGGCCGGTTTTAAAATCTTTGCCTGCAATAGGGGTTTGCGTTTGCAATGCCAAAGCTTCCAAAGCGGGTATATCTACTGTAAGGTTAGGAGCACCATTGGCAAATGGAACACCCATTTTAATAGCGGCATAAGCATAAACCATACTAGGCGCAATAGATGGATGGTTGTTTTTCAATCCCTCTTCAAAAGCCTCAATTGTTTGATGTACGTCGCCCGCTTCCAAGTATTTTTCTGTAGAACCGCACCATACAATTACCACACGGCTACAATTGTTTTTTTCTTTAAACTGCGTAATATCATCCATTACAGCTAATGCTAAATCGTATTTAGTAGGCGCTTTTTTTACGTTAGTGCCATCTAAATTTTTTACATACTCATGATCAAAAACGGCTGTCATGGGTTGAATAGCTTCCAATTCGGATTTAATGTCGTTGAGCAAGTAAGCATCTAATACCCTTGCTTTGTAGGCTGCTTCGTACACATTATCTGCATATACATCCCAACCACCAAAAACGATATCGTTTAATGACGCTAGGGGTACAAAATCTTTGATAAGTGGGTATCGGTTTTCGGTACGTTTACCGATACGGATATTACCCATTTGTGTAAGCGAACCTATGGGTTTTGACAATCCTTTGTTGATAGCAATAACACCTGCTATTAAGGTTGTACCCACTGCGCCCAAGCCGGGTATTAAAATGCCAAGTTTACCATTGGCGGGTGCCACTAATTGACTCATAATATAGTTTGTTTGACTTAAAAATTATTTAATTCCTCTTATTAATATATTGATTAATGCCTCCATTCTTTCATCAATAATGTCGTATTTATTGTCGATAAACATATCTCTTTCCACGCCTCTTAAAGAACTGATAATGATAGACGGGAGAATATCTATTTCTTTGTGCACAGCATGGTTGAACTCGGAATTGGCTAGGCCAAATTGTAAAATAGAAGTTACCAAGTTGAGTTCCAATGTATCGTATTCTTTGTTTAAGTGTTTAATGCATCTTTGTGCTTGCTGCATTTCGCCTTGAACAATTTTGTACAGGTTGGTTTTTTTTCGTGCTTCCTTGATTTTGGTAATTGCAAAGGTTTTTAATTTTTCTTCAGCAGAGATAGCTTCTGTTACAGCCGTTTGTACCAATTGAAAAACTTCGAGCATTTCGGCTTGTATAACCGCATCAAAAATTTCGTCTTTGTTACAAAAGTAATAGTAGAGCGTACTTTTGCCCTTACCCATGCTTTTGGCAATATCTTCCATAGTGGTTTTTTTTAAACCAAATTGCTGGAACAAATGTTGGGCATGTTGGAGTATTTCGTTTCGGGTGTTGTCGTCTCTATCTATAGTCATTTCGACCAAAATCGTATTTTCGTCCAAAGGTACTTCAAAATTGGTTGCTATACAACTCTTTAACAGAACATTAGTATACAAAGGGCTTTCTAATTCACCACTTCGCTCTACCATCTTAGGCTTTTGTACAACTACTGTTTGGTTTTTTACGGTTCCTTTTGTAAATTACAACTACCCTTAAGTTTCATTTTTTAAATAGTTAAATCAAGATAATATGAAAACGCTTTCGCAAACATGGTTTGCTGACGGGTATATTGATTTTGAATTGAAAAAATATACCTTATTGGCTTATTTACAAAGCATTCATCAACAATTTGATGCCCAAAAGCTCTATCCTCAATTGGCTGATTTGATTTTTCATTACAATAACTTAGTTGCTTTTAAAGAAAATAAAAAGTATTTGCAAGAGCAATTTCCGAAACGCCTTACCGGTTTACAAATGGAGCAATTACAATTGCTTTACGAACACATGATAGAAGACGATGAATTGATGAAAGAATTAGAAAGCATTATTGATTATGCAAGCAAAAAAATGCAAAAAACCATTAGTAATGGAACAGAAATTTATGAATATGTAGAAGATGCATTAAGCATTTTCCCGGTTGGCTTAGTACCTCTGCGGCACACCGAAGGGTACTTTTTTTTGTGCAGTGGCCATGCTTCGCAAACACTTGTGTACCAATATAGGCTTAGCATATTTGAAAAACACGATGCAAAATACCGTGCTATAAAAACAGATTATATCAGTAGCTGGCAGCGAAATATTGTAAACAGTTACCAAAATATCAAAACAGAACTCATCAAAACACATTTACATTTGCCTAATCCGGCTGTATACGTTGTAGAAACAGAATTGCGACTACCGATAGAAGAAACCTTACTACCAGTTGCAAAACGCAATTTGGTTAGGTATATTTCAACACAAGCAATGGGCAATGTATAAAACATGGCATCAGTTTTTGTAGCACTTAAACTATCATTTTGTTATTATTGTAATCAATAACATGAATCAACAAGCACATCCCAAAGATCCTTTGCATGGTATTACCTTACAACAAATTGTAGAGGCATTGGTAGCACATTATGGATGGGAAAGGTTGGCAGAAAAAATCAATATCAATTGCTTTAAATCCAATCCGTCTATTAAATCGAGCCTTACCTTCTTACGCAAACAACTTTGGGCAAGGGAACAAGTAGAGCGGTTGTATGTGTTTATGGTTACCAAGCAGGCAAAAAAAGCTTTGTAAACAAAATGTCATAAGCAATTAAGTATTCCTACACTGTTTGTAACGGCGAACAGAGTTCACACATAGGCAGCCTTATTTTCTATCACTTAATTGCTATGTAAACATTCAAAAAACTTATTCCGTTTATAAAGCAATTTGCAAAGCGAATTATTTATTGCGTCAGGAAAGTCCTCCCCCCATTCGGGTAGATTTGACAGAGCGCTTTACAAAATGGCTCTAGAAGATAATGTCCAACTCGCCTAAGTTTGATCTGTCCATAGGATTGAAGTGATTACCCCCATAGCTAGCATCCTGAAAGGTGGCGGCGAGGAGTAAAAGCAGAAAACCCGACCCGATGGGGAATGCCCACATTATTGAAAATCCCGTTTTCATACATCAGAAAGGGCAGGTGACTTAGAGCCTGTTTAAATTTTGTTTTTTGGAATGGCTATAGCTTATTTTTGAGCGAAACAAGGTCATTTTTGCAGTCGAAATCGGGCATTTTCGGCGAAAAAATGAACGAAGTTGCAGCCAAAAAGAAGCATAGCAAACCATTGAAATAAATTTTAAACAGCCTCTTAATCTGTGGAGCTGTCGTCTACTAGAAAACAGAATACTTCTTTGGGGCCATGTACGCCTACTACCAATGTTTTTTCTATATCGGCTGTACGGCTTGGGCCACTTGACAATGTAAAAAAAGAAGGCATTTGGTCAGCATGGCCATATTGCTGTTGTAACATTTGAAGTGCCTCTTTTATATCGTAAGCTAGTTGACTGGTATAGGCTATGCAAATGTGCACCGGTGTGTACACACTAGTAGTGCGGCCACTACTCGTAGCCGATGATAATAAAAAACTTCCTGTACGCGCTACAAGTGCATCGCAAGTGGTAATGGCAGCTTCACTTAGCGCCAAACTGAGCACATTGAGCGATGCTAGTTGGTTTTGTAGCAGGGTAATCATTTTTTCCTCAGCACAAAACACCGATTGCCATTTACGTACAACCACCAATTGTTGTAAATGGTGGATGGCCTCGTTTATATTGCTACAATACACAAATTTTCCTTGCAACTCGGTGAAGTTTTCGGCAAATTCGATTGCCACCTCTTGCTGCAAGGGCATTACTAGCGTATCGGCCCTGTTGTTGGCCGCCGTAAATGGAAGCGGCACCGGATTAACCAGTGCCTGCTTTATTTTGTTTAGTATTGTTTCTCTTTTGCTTATTTGACTACCCATAGTTACATGGTTGTGGTTGGCTCAGTATTGTCTGGGATGCTATTTGCCGCTTCGGCAGCTTCTTCTAACAATCTTTTTTCTTCAAAAGGACGCTTACCAATTAATGTTTCTACATCGCTTTTGTGCAACACTTCTTTTTCAAGTAATTCTTTAGCCAATTTTTCCACTTCCGTTTTTCTGTCGGTTAACAATTGCAAAGTACGCTGATAGGCTTCGCTGATAATGGCGCGTACTTCTTCATCAATCATTTTGCCGGTTTCCTCGCTGTAAGGCTTGGTAAAGGTATTTTCTTGTGTGGGGTCGTAAAAACTAACGTTACCCACTTTGTTGCTCATACCATAAACAGTTACCATACTATAAGCTATGCGCGAAACTTGTTGCAAATCGTTACTTGCACCGGTAGAAATTTTACCAAAGAAAATTTCTTCTGCGGCTCTACCGCCAAGTGTCATACAAATTTGATCCATCAATTGATCGGTATTGTATAAATATTGCTCGGTAGGTGTATACTGTGCATAACCTAAAGCGGCCGTACCACGGGGTACTATGGTAACTTTTAGCAATGGATAAGCATGTTCTAAAAACCATCCACAAATTGCGTGACCTGCTTCGTGGTAAGCAATGATTGATTTTTCGTGCGGTGCAATGATTTTGTTCTTCTTTTCCAAACCACCAATTACCCGATCAATAGCATCTTGAAAATCGGCCATATCTACCATTTCTTTTCCTTTACGTGCGGCAATTAATGCAGCTTCGTTACACACGTTGGCAATATCGGCTCCTGCAAAACCAGGTGTTTGTTCTGCTATTTTGTGCAAGTCAAGGGTTTCTGATACTTTAATTGTAGCCAAGTGTACTTTTAAAATGGCTTCACGTCCTTTTACATCGGGCTTGTCGATACTAATTTGTCTATCAAAACGACCGGGGCGCAAAAGGGCACTATCAAGTACATCGGGGCGATTGGTTGCAGCTAAAATAATGATGCCCGTATCGCCACCAAAACCATCCATTTCTACCAACAATTGGTTAAGTGTATTTTCTCTTTCATCGTTGCTCATAACCGCATTACGACCTCTTGCACGGCCAATAGCATCTATTTCATCAATAAAAATGATACAAGGTGCTTTTTCGCGGGCCTGCTTAAACAAATCACGTACACGACTAGCACCAACGCCTACAAACATTTCCACAAAATCGCTACCGCTAAGGCTAAAAAAGGGTACTTGTGCTTCGCCGGCCATTGCTTTGGCTAAAAGTGTTTTACCGGTACCGGGAGGGCCAATCAGCAAAGCTCCTTTAGGAATTTTACCACCAAGCGAAGTGTATTTTTTGGGATTTTTAAGAAAATCAACAATTTCCATTACTTCTACTTTGGCTTCATCCAAGCCAGCAACATCGCCAAAGTTGATGTTTACCTTTGCCCCTTTATCAAACAATGTGGCTTTGGATTTGCCAATATTAAAAATGCCGCCGGGGCCACCGCCGCCTGCCGGTCCACCCATTTTGCGCATTAAAAGCACCCACAAGCCTACAAACAATACCACAGTAACCAATGTGCTTACTAAAGGGCTGCTCAAAAAATCGCTATCATCCACTACGTCAATCTTTATTTCGCTAAGCTGCGGATTTTTGTCGTAGTAGTCTTTCAGTTTGGCTTCGAAAGTTTCCCATTTGGTTATTTTAAATGAGAACAGTGGGCCTCGTTTGGCAATAATGGGATCTATTGATTTTTTTAGTTTTTTAACATAAAAATCCTTTTTAATACTGTCTGATTTTATGTAGACTCTTACCGCATCGCGATTGCGTACTTCCTCAATTTTCTCTACATCGCCTTGTGCAAGCATTTCTTTAAAAAACTCTTGTTGGCTTGTTGAATTAAGGTCGGGGGAAGTATTAAAAAAGGTTGAACCTACCAATACCGCAAAAATGAGTGCATAAATCCAGTAAATACTCATTTTAGGTCCTTTGCGCAGGGGTTTGTCGTCAGAACCTTTATCACTGAATGAAAATTTGTTTTGTTTATCGTCTTGTGCCATAAGTCTAATTGCTTCGTGTATATTAAAACTATTATAGTGCCAAATTGGTTTGTTTTTTTAAAAACAATTATTGGTGCAATACTTGTGGGGCATCGCTCCACATTTCTTCAATTCTGTAAAATTTTCTGGATTCGTGGTGCATAACATGTACAACGATGGTAACATAATCGGTCAAAATCCATTGTGCTTGTTGTTGTCCTTCTTGTTTGTACGGATACTCATTACACTGCTGCTTTACCAAATGTTCTATGTTATCGCTAATTGCTTTTACTTGTGTGGTACTAGCAGCTTCGCAGATGATAAAAAAGTCGGCAACGGCCTCATGAATTTTTCTTAAATCGAGGCTAATGATATTTTCGCCTTTTTTATCTTGAATAGCGGTGATAATGGTTTTAAAAATTTTTGAATTGCGCGTAAGCCTGACCGATGTAGCTGTTATCGGGGTTGTTTGATTAGGTACAAGAAGCGTTGCCAATAATGAAAAGCTATTTATGATGATAAAATATGTATTTGTAAAGATAAGACGTAAGTACGGGTATTTTATTGCAAAAGCTACAGATACAAGTCCAAACTAAATTATCTTCGTTTCAAAAGTAATAATTCTTTGTTACCTACACTACCCAAAAAAGCAATAGGACATACTATTATACAGTTGGAATAAATAAATAGTACCAATAGTTATGCCATTGACAACATTCAAGCAAATTTGGCTGCACATGGCATGGTCTATTTTGCCCACCACCAAACCCAAGGAAAAGGACAACGCGGCAAACAATGGCACTCCGAACCGGGTAGCAATTTGATACTTTCGGCTGTTGTAGATACAAAACCATTGCAATTGATAGATAATTTTGCTTTAAGTGCCGCCGTTGCACTTGCTTGCCATGAATTGTTTAACAAATATGCTCGGCACGATACTTTCATAAAATGGCCCAACGATATTTATTGGAATGACAGAAAGGCAGGAGGCATTTTAATTGAAAACCTTGTACGGGGTAACAAATGGCAGTGGGCAATTATTGGTATAGGCATCAACATTAACCAAACACAGTTTGATGCATTGCAGAAAGCGGTATCGCTAAAGCAAATAACCGGCACCACCTTTTCAGTAATAGATTTAGCAAAGGAATTGTGTTCTATTTTAAATACATATTACCAACTATTGCTCAGTGGCCATACGGACGCATTGTTAACGGCTTACAATACTGTATTATACAAGCAAAATCAACTAGTAAAACTGAAGAAACAAGCTACCATATTTGAATGCAGGGTGCTACAAGTTACCAAACATGGTCGCTTACAAGTAGCGCATCCGGTGCACGATTTGTTTGATTTTGGCGAAGTAGAATGGATAATTGGTTAAAGATACAAAAACACCAAATTTATTATAAAAAATCATTGTTGTCCGACAAAAAATCTATTTTGCTTATTTAGCTGGTTGGTTACGTTTATTTTTGGATTTTGAGTGGTTGTTTTTGTTAGCAGGGGGTCTATGCAGAACTGAAGATATCA
>JAIXOS010000201.1 GCA_027486695.1 Chitinophagaceae bacterium
CAAGGCTATTGCTACTAGGTGGCACTGTGTACCCGGGTACTACTGCTAGTATTGGTTGTATGGCAGAATTAAAAGTTCCCCACCACCACTTAATCACCTTATCCTTCTTGTGTTATAAACACTGAAAATAAACACGAACCATGAAATGGTATTGGAGTATTTTATCCATCAAAAATTCATTTTTTGCACACCAAGGGGCAAATAAATTTACTTTTTTAAAAAAATAATACTACTTTAAACAAACATTTTAGTTGGATTAAAAATATTGTACTTTTTCATATGCATTTATCACCTAGAGAAACAGAAAAACTGTTGATTTTTTTGGCAGGCGAATTGGCCGAAAAAAGACGCGCAAGAGGCTTAAAACTAAATTATCCTGAGGCCATAGCACTCATTAGTTCGCACTTGCAGGAAGCTGCCCGTGATGGAAAAACAGTAGCACAACTCATGGAATACGGCGCCACCATACTTACCCGTAACGATGTGATGGAGGGCGTTCCCGAAATGATACACGATATACAAATTGAAGCTACTTTCCCCGACGGTACCAAGTTGGTAACCGTACATTACCCTATTAGATAATTTAATTGACCATTTTTGCTTATGATACCAGGAGAATACTTTCTTGCCGAAGGAGTTATTGAGGCCAATGTAAACCGAAAAACAGCCAAGGTGGCCGTAACCAATACGGGCGATAGGCCGGTACAAATTGGCTCGCACTTTCATTTTTACGAAGTCAATACGGCACTCACGTTTGATAGGGCTTTGGCTTTGGGTATGCGCTTAAACATTGCGGCGGGCACAGCTGTACGCTTTGAACCGGGCGAAGAAAAAGAAGTGCAGTTGGTAGCTTTTGGCGGAACACAAGAAGTGTATGGCTTCAATAGCCTCATTAATGGCAAAATATAATTTTCCCTCCCTATTAATTGTTTGAACATGAGTTTGCAAATTAACCGAACCAAATATGCCAATATGTATGGCCCTACCACGGGCGATAAAGTACGATTGGCCGATACGGAATTGATTATTGAAATTGAAAAAGACTTCACTGTTTATGGCGATGAAGCCAAATTTGGCGGTGGCAAAACCATTCGCGATGGCATGGCACAATCCGCTAGGGCTACCCGAAACGAGGGGGTTTTGGATTTGGTGATTACAAGTGTAATGGTAATTGATTATTGGGGCATTGTAAAAGCCGATATTGGCATTAAAGACGGCAAAATTGTAGGTATTGGCAAAGCCGGTAATCCCGATACCATGGATGGCATAAGCCCAAATATGGTGATTGGCGCTAGCACCGAAGTACATGGCGGAGCGGGCATGATTGCTACAGCAGGCGGTATAGATACACACATACATTTTATTTGCCCGCAACAAATAGACCACGCTTTGTATAGCGGCATTACCACTATGTTGGGTGGCGGCACGGGCCCTGCCGATGGCACAAACGCTACTACCGTAACACCCGGCGCTTGGAACTTGGAAAAAATGCTGCAAGCTGCCGATGCTTTTCCGATGAATTTAGGGTTTTATGGAAAAGGGAATTGTGCAGCGTTGCCTCCGTTGGAGGAACAAATTAAGGCCGGCGCATTGGGCTTAAAAATTCATGAAGATTGGGGTAGCACCTCGGCCGTAATAGATGCGGCCTTGCAAATAGCCGATAAATTTGATGTGCAAGTGGCCATACATACCGATACCTTGAACGAAGGGGGATTTTTAGAATCTACCATGAAAGCCATAGACGGCAGGGTCATACACACCTTTCATACCGAAGGCGCGGGCGGAGGACATGCACCCGATATTATTAAAGCCGCTATGTACGGCAATGTGTTGCCTTCTTCTACCAATCCTACCCGACCGTTTACCATTAACACCATTGATGAACACTTGGATATGCTCATGGTGTGCCACCATTTAGATAAAAACGTACCCGAAGATGTGTCGTTTGCCGATAGCCGCATTCGTCCGGAAACCATTGCTGCCGAAGATATTTTGCACGACATGGGCGTGTTTAGTATGATGAGTAGCGATAGTCAGGCAATGGGTCGTGTAGGCGAGGTGATTACACGTACTTGGCAAACTGCCCATAAAATGAAAGTGCAGCGCGGCTTTTTGCCACAAGATGCCGAACAACAAAACGATAACTTTAGAGTAAAGCGCTATATAGCCAAATACACCATTAATCCGGCTATTAGCCACGGTATTAGCACCTATGTAGGCTCATTGGAAACCGGTAAACTAGCCGACTTGGTTTTGTGGAAGCCGGCATTTTTTGGTATTAAACCCGAAATGATTATCAAAGGGGGTATGATTGTGGCTAGCCGTATGGGCGACCCCAATGCGTCTATCCCAACCCCACAGCCTGTTATTTACCGACCCATGTTTGGCGCTTATGGAAGGGCTTTGCATACCACTTGCGCCACTTTTGTATCGCAAATTGCCATTGCACAAGGCATTGCACAACAGTATGGATTGCAAAAAATGGTGCTACCGGTTAGTAACTGTAGAAATATTGGTAAGAAAGACTTAATTCACAATAGCGAAACACCTACCATAGATGTAAATCCAGAAAATTATCAAGTTAAAGTTGCCGGTGAATTAATTACTTGCGAACCAATGGCGGTTCTTCCATTGGCACAACGGTATTGTTTGTTTTAATTGTAGATACATAAATATGATTGTACAAGAAGTTTTGGGCAATATGGCTACTTACACCAATCGCTATATCGGTATCGATTGGCTGCCTATTGAATGGTACGAAACTGGTAAACGTATTTTTAGAAAAAATACATTGGGCGGCTTAGAGGTGGCAGCAAAATTTTTAGCAGCACCTCACGCATTGAAGGATGGCGATATTTTATTGGCTACCAACGGTATATTGGTAGTAGTACAAATAGTGCCCTGTAATTGCTTAACTATTGCACCGCAAAACAATCACCAATTGGCCAATATTTGCTACGAAATTGGCAACAAACATTTACCGCTATTTATGGATGAACACCTTTTGCTAACACCCTACGACGCTCCTTTGCACCGACTATTGCAAGCACAAGGATACCTCACCTCGCAGGAAAATAGGCAGTTGTTACATCCTCTAAAAACCACCGTTGCGCCGCACAACAGCGTTGCCACAGGAGGCAGTTCCCTTTTTACAAAAATTATGAATCTAACCAATGCCCAAGATTGATACGCTGCTAGCTACGCTACACCTGAGCGACCCCACATTGCCAATTGGTGGATTTTCGCATTCGAATGGCTTGGAAACCTACGTTCAGTTGGGTATAGTACACAATGCAGCTACGGCTAACACTTTTATAGTACAAATGTTAGAGCAAAATTTGCAATACACCGATGTGGCATTGCTTGCTTTGGCCTACCGTGCATTTGAAAGTAATCAATTGGCCGAATTAATAGCATTAGACAATCGATGTTCCGCTGTAAAGCTGACCAAAGAAGTACGACAAGCAAGCAATAAGCTAGGTATGCGGCTGTTAAAAATATTTAAACCTTTGTTGAATCATGATTTATTGAACCAATACATGCAAGCTATTGAACAGCAAAGCATTTCGGGGCACTATTGCATTGCTTTTGGCTGTATTGCAGCCGCTATGAACATTGCCTTGGCAGAAGCAATAGCGGCTTTTTATTACAATGCTGCTGTAGGCATGGTAACCAACTGTGTAAAATTGGTGCCTTTGAGTCAACAAACAGGTCAACAATTGTTGTTTGGTTTGCATCCTTTGTTACACAAACTAGGAATGGCAGGCCTGCATCCTAACGAAACATTGATTGGTGTGTGCTGCACCGCTTTTGATGTGCGCAGCATGCAGCACGAACATTTGTATAGCCGACTGTATATGTCGTAAAAAGAGCAGAATATGATAACAAGAAAATACATTAAAATTGGCGTAGCCGGACCCGTAGGTTCGGGCAAAACAGCCTTGATAGAACGACTCAGTAGGCATTTGATGGGTACTTACAGTATTGGGGTAATTACCAACGATATTTATACCAAAGAAGATGCAGAATTTTTAACCAAAAACAGTTTATTGCCTGCCGAAAGAATCATGGGCGTAGAAACCGGCGGCTGTCCGCATACGGCTATACGCGAAGATGCGAGCATGAACTTGGAAGCAGTGGAAGAAATGGCGGCTCGCTTTGCTGATATAGAAATTATTTTTATAGAAAGCGGAGGCGATAATTTATCAGCCACATTTAGTCCCGATTTGGCCGATGTAACCATTTTTGTGATAGACGTGGCCGAAGGCGATAAAATTCCGCGAAAAGGCGGGCCCGGCATCACCCGAAGCGATTTGTTGGTCATCAACAAAATAGATTTGGCACCCTATGTACACGCCAACCTGAGCGTTATGGAACACGATGCTCGAAAAATGCGACAAGGAAAGCCTTTTGTATTTACCAACTTAATGGAATTACAAGGATTGGATAGCGTAATTGGCTGGATAAAAAAATATGCTTTGTTAGAAGAAACCGACGAACCAACTTTATGGCGCTAAATGCACATTTACACCTTACTGCGGCCAAGCAATTGGGCAAAACTTATTTGCAAACAAGCTATTGCACTCCCCCATTCAAAATTGCCAATATTACCGAAAATACACGGCAGCCTTTTTTAGAACTCATGGTTATGTCGTCATCGCCGGGCATATTAGATGGCGATGTATACGATTGGCAAATTCGGGTGGCCGAAGGGGCTTGTTTGCATTTGCAAACACAATCGTACCAACGCATTTTTCAAATGGACGCATCGGCCACACAACGCTCCAACATCTATTTAGCTAACGATGCCCAATTGGTGTATTTGCCCCATCCGGTAGTGCCGCATAGCAATAGTAATTTTAGTGCCACCACCAACATTTATCTACTGGATAATAGTGTATTGTTATGGGGCGAAATCATTACCTGTGGTCGTATGCTGCACAACGAGGTGTTTCAATTAACAAAATACCATAGCCGACTAAATATATTTTTTCACGAACAGTTGCAAATTCAGGAAAACGTATGCATTCAGCCCAATTGGGCAATGCCCATGTCGTTAGGCTTGCTCGAAGGCTTTACGCATCAAGCAAGCATTATTTATTGGAATCCGCAGTGCAATCGCTCTTCGTTGACGCAAGTGCTTCACTCCTTTTTAGGCAGTCAGCAGCATTGCTTTGGCATCACCCAAACCAACGGCTTTGGTTTGTTAATTCGGCTAATGGGGTACAAAGCGGAGCCCTTGTATGCCCTACAGCAGCAACTGCAACACATCATTTTTCAACATCAAAATTAAAGAGGAGTGTTTTCAGCGCAAGTATGGGTTTTACTGTTTACCGCCGTATCGGTAGCTTGTGTACACACACTTACCGGTCCCGATCATTATTTGCCGTTCATTGCGCTAGCCAAAACACGTAAATGGTCGTTACAAAAAACCATTTTTTGGGTATTGGCCTGTGGCAGTGCACACGTTGGCAGTTCGGTACTATTGGGCTTAGGCGGTGCAGCTATTGGTTGGAATATGCAACAACTGAGTTGGATAGAAAATGTACGAGGTGGACTTGCGGCTTGGGCATTGCTGCTTTTTGGCGTTTTGTATACCCTTTGGGCTATTTACCAATTGGGTAAACAGCGGCAACACAAACATTTTGACGTGTCCGATAATGGACAAGTATACGTTTTTGAGCACCAACATGGCACCACTATTGCCCCTAATAACCGATATATGGTTACGCCATGGGTCATGTTTGTCATTTTTTTATTAGGCCCTTGCGAGCCCATGATTCCTTTGTTGTTTTATCCTGCGGCGCAGCATGCCCTGATTCACATGCTGCTGCTTGTGGTGGTATATACTATTTGCACGTTGGTAACCATGTTAACAATGGTACTATTGGGTTATTATGGTATTGCTTTTTTAAAAACAGCTTTTTTAGAAAAATACCTGCATTTGTTTGGGGGCATTTCATTAATTCTGTGTGGGGTAGGTATGGTTTTTTTAGGATGGTAGGCATTTTGTTTGGCGTCATGTATTTTCGTACATTTTTTACCAAATATCTACAAGCATTCTCTTGGCACCGCCTTTTATCAAAATACATCCCATCAAAAAGTACACCTTGCCTTTGTGGGCATTTGTGTATTTTGCAGTATGCCTTTTCAATTACAATCTCCCTATCAGCCGGCAGGCGATCAGCCCCATGCCATTAGTCAGTTAATTAGCAATATTAACAATGGCGAGCAGTTTCAAACCCTTTTGGGGGTTACAGGTAGCGGCAAAACATACACCATGGCCAACGTAATTGCAGCTACCCAACGCCCCACACTTGTACTTACCCATAACAAAACCTTGGTAGCACAATTGTATGGAGAGTTTAAGCAGTTTTTCCCCGACAATGCAGTTGGCTATTTTGTAAGCTATTACGACTATTACCAACCGGAAGCTTATATGCCCACTAGCGATACCTATATAGAAAAAGATTTGAGTATTAACGAAGAGTTGGACAAACTTAGATTGCAAGCCACAAGCGAACTGCTAAGTGGTAGACGCGACATTATTGTAGTGGCATCGGTAAGTTGTATTTATGGTATGGGAAACCCCACCGAATTTGAAAATGGTATTATTCGCATTCACCAAGGCCAAGCCCTATCGCGGCAGGGCTTTTTACACAACTTGGTAAATGCTTTATACATGCGCAGTCAAGGCGATTTTACCCGTGGTACCTTTAGGGTAAAGGGCGATACAGTAGATATTAACCTGCCTTATGTAGATTTTGGATATCGAATTACTTTTTTTGGCGATGAAATTGAAAGTATCGAAAGCATTGATAAAACAACCACCAAGCGTATAGGCGTTTTGGATAATGCAGCTATTTTTCCTGCCAACCTTTACTTGGCACCGAAAGAAATATTGCAGCAGGTTATTTACGAGATACAGGACGAAATGATGGCGCAGGTTAATTATTACAAAGCCAATGGAAAACTGATTGAAGCACAGCGCATCAAAGAACGGGTGGAGTACGACTTGGAAATGGTACGCGAATTGGGCTACTGCAATGGTATTGAAAATTACTCACGCTTTTTTGATAGAAGAAAGCCCGGTACACGCCCTTTTTGTTTGCTCGATTATTTTCCGAAAGATTTTTTATGCGTTATTGACGAAAGCCACCAAACCATACCACAAATTGCGGGTATGTACGGCGGCGATAGAAGTCGTAAAATAGTATTGGTGGATTATGGTTTTCGGTTACCGTCGGCGTTGGATAACCGTCCATTAAATTTTCATGAGTTTGAAAGTCTCGTAGGTCAAACCATTTTTGTGAGTGCCACTCCCGGCGATTACGAATTGGAGAAAACAGGCGGAGTAGTGGTAGAACAAGTGGTGCGCCCTACCGGCTTGCTAGATCCGCCAATTGAAATACGCCCAAGTGTTAACCAAATAGACGATTTATTGGACGAAATAGACCGTACGGTAAAAAAAGGCGATCGTATTTTGGTTACCACCCTTACCAAAAGAATGGCGGAAGAAATGGATAAATATTTGGCTAGAATCAATATCAAATCCAAATACATACACAGCGATGTAGATACGCTAGAACGCGTAGAAATATTGCGTCAGTTACGACTCGGCGACATAGATGTACTCGTGGGCGTAAACTTACTGCGCGAGGGGCTCGACTTACCCGAGGTATCGTTAGTGGCTATCTTGGACGCCGATAAAGAAGGCTTTTTGCGCAACGAACGCAGCCTTACACAAACCGCCGGAAGAGCGGCACGTAACGTGGATGGAAAAGTCATTTTTTATGCCGATAAAATGACCGAAAGTATGCAGCGCACTATTGACGAAACCAACCGACGCCGAGAAAAACAAATAGCATACAATGTGCAACATGGCATTACCCCTACTACTGTAAATAAAAGCCTTGATCAAATTATGCGTCAAACAAGTGTTTTAGATATTAAAGGGTACGATCCAAAGCACAACTACGCTACAGCAGGTAACGAAGGATTGGCAGACGGTCAGCTTGCAGCTGAAACACAGGAAGCCTACCAAACCATTCCGCAAATGGAAAAAGCGGTTGCACATACCAAAAAACAAATGGAAAAAGCGGCTAAAAATTTAGACTTTATTGAAGCAGCAAGACTGCGCGATGAAATGTTTAAACTGCAAAAAAGCCTAGACGCAATGCGTTAACCATGCGCACGGCTACGGCACTGAGAGGGATTAATCCAAAGTTTGTTCTTGGATAATTTTTTGTAAAGTAGCCGTAACTACGGGCTTGTTAAGATACTCCACAATATCGGTATAAGAAGCTGCTTTTTCCCGATCTTCAATTGTAATAGAAGAACTAGCAATGTAAATGGCAATCTTTTGCTGAATTTGTGGTTTTAAAGCCAAAAAGGCATCCATAAATTCCCACCCGTCCATAATAGGCATGTTGATGTCTAGCAATACAATATTGGGCAGTGGGTTGTTTTGTTGTATGTTTTTTTCAAAGCCAAGATATGCCTCCTCTCCGTTTGCATACGAAACTACCGTATCGCAAATGTCAAGTTTTACAATCATTTTTTTCAACAACAATGTATAAATAGCATCATCGTCAATTATACATATACAATTTACTTTTTTCATTTAAAGTATATTTTAAATGTGGTGCCAACATTTACTTGGCTTAAAACCTCTATTTTACCACCCATTGCTTCAATTTGGTTTTTGGTAATAAACAATCCTATGCCCCTTGAATTGGAAAACCCATGAAACGTTTTGTACAAGCCAAAAAGTTTTTCGCCATGTTTTTTCAAATCCATTCCTAAGCCATTGTCGCTAATTTGCAGTACCCATTGTTCTAACGATTGATAGCAGGTTAACTCAATTTCGGGCTGTCTTTGCGGATGGCTATATTTTATGGCATTAGACAAAAAATTGATGATTACGCTCTCAAGATACGCAGGATTGAACAATACCGCTACATTTTGTGGCACTAAATTGCGGACAATTACATTTTTTGTTTGTATGTCATCTTTTAAAATATCTAGCGTTTTATGTATATATTCGAGTAATGATAAGCTTTGTACATTTATATTAACATGATTTTGTATAGATACCACTTCGTTTAAATGGTGCATGGTTTCGTCAAGTGCATTAGATACTGTTTTTAAATGGCTAATGAGCTCGTTTCGTTCTTCGTCTGAATCTGCAAAATCCATTAGCTTGGCAATAGATTGAATATTACTAGTATGCGAACGCAGATTGTGCGAAACAATGTAAGAAAAATTAAGTAGCCGCTTGTTTTGTTCATTTACCAAATTGAACGACTTTTTCAGCTCTAATTCATCTTTTTTACGGGTGGTAATATCTTCCATTGCCATCAATATACCCGCTACTTCTTGTGTTCGGTTGGCCACATGCGATAGTTTGATGTGAAACCATTTTTCTTCGCCTTGTAAGGTGATTATTTTTTTATCGGTTTCAAATACTTGGCCTTGTAACACTTGTTTTGTTACTAGGGTGAGTTTTTCGTGATGTTCCTTGGGATAATAATGGTACAAGTTTTCGCCCACTTGTAAAGGTAAAGTATGTTCTAAAGCGGTAAAATGAATAGCGGCTGTATTAAACGAGATAAAAGCTAGTTGAGGCGACATGAAAATATAGCCCACTTCGGTATTTTCGAAAACGGTATTTAAGTTGTTTTCAGACTGTTGCAAAGCCAATTCCACCAACTTATGTTGGGTTATATCTATAAAAATACCATCCCATACTACTTCGCCGTTGGTATTGGTTTTGGGTATCGCCCTCGATTGGTACCACCGCAATTCGCCGTTTTGGTGGTATTGCCTAAACTCGCAATCAAAAATATGGTTATTGGCTTTTGCTTCGTTGGCTTTTGATACAAACAAAGGCAAGTCGGGGGGATAAATTTTCGATTTAAACATCATCGCATCTTTTATAATATCACTTGCTGCAATGCCCGTAATATCTTCAATGCTGTTGCTTACAAATAAATATTCCAAATGCCCGTTAGGATACTCTAACAAACGATAAATAGCACCATTCGGAATGTTATTGGCTAAGAGGTGCAATTGTTCTTCTCTATCGGAAAGTATTTTGTCGATGTTTTTGTGTTCGGTAATGTTGCGGCCAATACCCACCAAGCCCGATATAATTCCTTTTGTATTGTAAATAGGCACTTTTGAAGTTAACATCCAATAACAATTACTACCGTCGTTGCTAAATATTTTTTCTTCTCTATTGTAAATAGCATTGCCGGTGGTAATTACATGCATATCGTCTGCATAACTACTAGCACCTTTTTCGCCCCCAAACAATTCCAGATCGGTTTTCCCTAAGGCATCCTCAACATTATCAATGCCTAAAAATGCCAAATCGGCATGGTTAAAAATCGTTTTTCTCGCTTCTTTGTCTTTAATGTAAATAGCATCGGGAATATTATTGATTAGTGTATGCAATAACTGTCTTTCTTCTATCAACGAAGCATTCGGTTGTTCTAGTATTGGTAACTGAGCTGCCGTTTTGGTTAGGTGCAACTCTAGCAAGGCATCCAACTGCTGTTTTAAATACTGTAACTGTTGCTTTTGCAAGGGGGTTAAGGGTATGCCGGTGGTATTTAACACACACAAACTGCCAATAGCAAAGCCTTGTTTATCGGTTACGGGGATACCATAATAATACCGAACGAAGGGTGAACCAATTACCCAAGGATTGAAGGCAAAGCGAACGTCGGTTTCAAGATTAACCACTTCAAGCGGTGTTTGCTGCAAAATAGTGTATTCGCCAAACGAGCTATTGCGGTCGGTTTCGGTAACATTAGTGCCGTATTTTGCTTTAAACCATTGTTTTTGTTCGTCTATTAGTGAAAAAAGCGCTATGGGAGCGTTGCATATTTGTGCGGCAAGCGTTACCAATGTATCAAAATGGCTCTCTGCTGCCGTATCAATAAGCGCATAATTGCTTAATGCATTGAGCCTTTCTGATTCATTAGATGGTATTGGTACGGCAAGCATGATAATGATTACTTGTAATGGGGATAAAGTTAAATAAATGTACAATACGCAAGGCTGATAATCACTATTATTTATAACATTTTTTTATACCAAGGCAGGCAAGTAAGATGACTTAGCGGCTAATTGAGGAAATTACATACAAGCGTTGCGCAATTGCTGCATATAGGCTAGTCCTTTTTCGTGAGCAAATTGGATATTTCTATCGGGTATTTCTTCCGGATGCGGAAATTTGGCCAATGCCTTTTCCATACTTGCTTCTCGCAATAAATGTAACATTGGGTATATAGAACGATTGGTAAAATTGGCAGCATCCGTTGCCTTGCTACCTTCAAAAACATACATCGGATGAAAACTAGCCACTTGATATACGCCTTCGTATCCTTGTTCGGTAAGCAATTGTTCAGCTATATCTGCCATGTCTAAAAACTGCCCAAACCGCTTAAATGCATTTGGAAAAACAACGAACGTAGTTTCAATTGACTCATCTTTATCAAGTATAGCACATTCGTTCAATAATGTTTCTAGGCATACTGCCGGGTTGGCACTAGGCTCTACTTTGTATCGTATGGTATTGTTTTTTACCTCTTTAGCGGCAAATGGGCAAAAATTGCAGCCCACAACTACCTTTACAATCCAGTTTTTTGTTTGCGCAATGACTTGTTCAGTAAAGTCCATAACTCGTATGTTTTTATGGCAAAAACAAAAAGTAGTAAATGCCGTTGCTATGTACAAAATAAAGCATTTTACTACCAATTTTAAATAGGCACTAATTGTATTTTTGATCAATGGAACATTTACAACAACAATACCAACGCAGCCACGAAAAACTTTCGTTCATTGGACCGGATGGTAACCTTGTTATCAACAAGGCCAAAGTGTTGGTCATCGGTGCCGGCGGTTTGGGCTGTCCTTGTTTGTTGTATTTAGCAGGAAGTGGCGTAGGTACAATAGGTATTGCCGATAATGATGTTGTGTCGGTTTCAAACTTACATAGGCAATTGTTGTACCAAATGCAGCATATACACAAGCCCAAAGTATTGGTTGCTGCCGAGCAATTGGGTGCGCACAATCCCCACATCAACGTACAAACACATCAACTGTATGTAGATGCACAAAATTTGCCTGCGCTTATTTTTCCTTACGACATAGTGGTAGATGCAACCGATAATTTTGCAACGCGCTACGCCATCAACGACGCTTGTGTATTGGCCAATAAACCATTGGTATATGGGGCAATTCATCAAACAGAAGGCCACCTTACGGTTTTTAATTACCAAGGCTCGGCCACATTGCGCTGCTTGTTTCCACAAAACAATGAAACGGCAACAGCGGTACCTAGCTGTGCCGATATAGGCGCCTACAACATTATTACCGGTATAATAGGTAATATGATGGCTAATGAAGTTATTAAAATACTAGTTGGCCATAGTAGTGTGCTACAAAATACACTCCTAAACTTGGATTGCCTAACTTATCAAATCCGTAAAATTCAATTTTTGCGCAATGCGGCAAGCGCACAACTCAGTTTGCAAGCAGTAAGCAATGCGGTAGCCGTACCCACTATTACACCCACAGAAGTAGTGCTACAAAAACCATTACTAACATTGATAGATATTCGTAGCCATGAGGAACGCAGTCAAATGCACATTGGCGGAATACATGTGCCAATGTTGCAACTCTTGAGCAATCCGACTGCCTATATTCAGCCGAACCAAACCGTGGTATTGTATTGCGCAAGTGGTCAGCGCAGCCATATTGCCGCAATGCAGTTGCAAGGCTTTGCCGAAGCTGTATACAGTTTAAGCGGTGGCGCAGCAGCATTTCTTGCACTTACCTCTAAAAATTAAAAAGATATTTTTTAAATTAATATTATTGCTCTTTTTTAAAAAAGAGCTCTTTTTATTGATTGCAAGTTTGAGATTTTATATGCAATAAAGATTTTTTAATCTTATTAAATATTGGTAATCAATTTTTTTATAAATGCGCCTGTCAAATTTTTAGCACTAATTTTCTATTCCCACTCTCCATACTGTTCGTTAATGGTCGCCTTAGTTGCCAATTGGGTGTAATTTTAATTATATCTAAATCAATAAAATATTATTCAAACAATAAAAATATAGCAATATTTTTACTATAATTGCAATAAATAATTACATGCACAATGTTTTTATTGTTTTGTAAAATGTAAAAAGCCATTGTTTATGAGTACAAATCCTTTGCATCCTACCGTTATTGTAGTAGGGAATGGTATGGTTGGGTACAAGTTTTGCGAAAAGTTGGTGGCCAAATCCACAGCATTCAATATCATCGTGTTTGGCGAAGAGCCACGCCGAGCATACGATCGAGTGCATTTGAGCGAATACTTTGCAGGCAAAACAGCCGACGACCTAAGCATGAGTACCACACAATGGTATACAGACAACCATATAAACTTGTATTTGGACGACCCAATTGTAGAAATAGATACCACCAATCAACAAGTGCATTCGCAAAAAGGACATGTGCTCTCATACGACTATGTTGTATTAGCCACAGGTTCTTCGGCATTTGTACCCGATATTCCGGGAATAGAAAAAAAAGGTGTTTTTGTATATCGTACCATAGAAGATTTGGAGAAAATGAAAGCCTACGCCCAACACGCTAAATGCGGTGCAGTTATGGGCGGTGGTTTATTGGGCTTGGAAGCGGCTAAAGCATTGCTAGATTTGGGTATTGCTACCACACATGTTGTGGAATTTGCTCCACGCCTAATGCCCCGACAAATTGACGAAGCCGGCAGTGCTATTTTACAAGCCAAATTGTCTGAATTGGGCTTGCAAATACACCTCAATAAAACCACTAATAGCATATTGGGCAACGATGCTGTAGAAGGCCTTCAATTTAACAACAACACTGTTTTGCCAATTGATATGTTGGTCATATCGGCGGGTATTCGTCCCCGCGATGAATTGGCCAAACTAGCGGGATTGCAAGTGGGTACGCGTGGCGGCATAGTGGTCAACGAAAAATTACAAACCTCCAACCCCAATATTTTTGCTATTGGCGAATGTGCTTTGGCTAACAGTACTATTTACGGATTGGTAGCACCTGGCTACGAAATGGCCGAAGTGGTTGCCGCCAACCTTTGTGGTGCCAACAAGGTGTTTGCTGGTTTTGACATGAGCACCAAATTAAAACTGATTGGGGTAGATGTAGCTAGCTTTGGCGATGCTTTTGCCGACCAAGCACATACACGTACCATTGTTTTTGAAGATACCCACAAAGGAATATATAAACGCCTGAATGTATCTGCCGATGGCAAATATTTACTTGGTGGCATTTTAATTGGCGATGCTGAAGCGTATAATATGCTGTTGCAAACAGTGAATAACCAACTCGTTTTACCTCCCAATCCAGAAGAATTGATTTTGGGTAGCCGAGGTGCCGCTACTAGTAATGGTTCGGGCGTAATGAGCTTGCCAAACGATGCCTTGATTTGCTCCTGCGAAGCTGTAACCAAAGAAACCATTTGTAATGCGGTAACCGAACAGCAAATAACTACCATAGATGGCATGAAAAAATGCACCAAAGCAGGAACCGGCTGCGGCGGCTGCGTGCCTTTGGTGAAAGATTTGATAACCGGTACCATGAAGGCAAATGGTCAGTATGTAAAAAATGTGGTGTGCGAACACTTTAATTATGCACGTCAAGAATTGTTCGATTTAATAAAATACCACAAATTAACTACCTACAACGAGGTGTTGGATAACTATGGCAGTGGCGATGGTTGCGAAGTATGTAAACCGGTGGTTGCTAGCTTATTGGCAAGCCTTTGGAACGATTTAATATTGAAACAGCCCGCTATTCAAGACAGCAACGACCGCTTTTTGGCCAACATTCAAAAAGGAGGCACTTACAGTGTGGTACCTCGGATTCCGGGTGGAGAAATTACGCCCGATAAGTTGATTGTAATTGGACAAGTGGCTAAAAAATACCATTTATATACCAAAATTACCGGCGGACAAAGGATTGATTTATTTGGTGCTCACTTGAACGATTTACCCGCTATTTGGGAGCAATTGATTGAAGCCGGTTTTGAAAGCGGGCACGCCTATGGCAAAAGTTTGCGTACCGTAAAAAGTTGTGTAGGTAGCACTTGGTGTCGTTTTGGTTTGCACGACAGTGTCAGCTTTGCTATTGAAGTAGAAGATAGATACAAGGGATTGCGTAGCCCGCACAAATTGAAGGGTGGCGTAAGTGGCTGTATTAGGGAGTGTGCCGAAGCGCAGAGCAAAGACTTTGGCATCATTGCTACAGAAAAGGGATGGAATTTGTACATCTGTGGCAACGGAGGCAGTAAACCGCAGCACGCACAACTGTTGGCTAGTGATATTGACAGTGCAACTTGCATTAAATACCTAGATCGCTTTTTGATGTTTTATATTAAAACGGCCGACCCGCTTACACGCACGGCCACTTGGCTCAACAAAATGGAGGGGGGCATGGCTTATTTGAAAAATGTAATCATCAACGATAGTTTGGGTATTGCCGCCGAATTGGAAGCGGCCATGGAAAACCATGTAAACACTTACGAATGCGAATGGAAGGCCGCAGTTAACAATCCGGAAATGCGCAAACAGTTCCAACATTTTGTAAATGCACCTGCACAAAAAGACCCTACCGTTGTGTTTGAACCAATGCGGAATCAAATAAAAGCGCAGGCATGGTAACCCTTTTTTGAATACCTCGTTTAAATTTAAGTTCATGGAAAATACATCCACCAATTGGTTTTTGGCTTGTGCCACTACCGATGTACCTGAAAATAGTGGCGTTTGTGTACAATACGGCAACGAACAAATTGCCATATTCAATTTTGCACGTCGCAATGAGTGGTTTGCCACACAAAATTTGTGTCCACACAAGCAACAAATGGCCTTAAGCAGGGGCATGCTTGGTAGTGCAGGGGCGGCAAGCGAACCCAAAGTGGCCTGCCCTTTTCATAAAAAAACCTTTTCGCTGCGCACCGGAGAGTGCCTTTCGGGCGACGAATGTGCCATTAAAACCTACCCAATTAAAGTAGAAAACGAGCAAGTATTTATAGGCGTATAATTGTATTGTAAGCGGGGCAGTGATTGGTTTACTGGTTTTGGGTTGCACTGTTTCCGCTTATTTTTGGGTTGCTCGCTCAAGAGGTCTACTTGGCTACTGCCGATTATTGTATATTCGATAAAAAATCGGTTTGTATGGATTTTGGTCGTGTGCCCGCAGCTCAGTTATATAGTATTGACTTTACTTTGCCACGCCAAACATACCTGCAAAGGCAAGTGCTGCCAAATGCACCGGCTATTCATCCGCAAATACATATTGGCACTACAACGTGGAACCATGCAGATTGGGTGGGTAAGCTTTTTCCGGGAAATACCAAAGAAAAAGATTTGCTGCGCAATTATACCCAACATTTCAATTGTGTAGAGTTGAATGCTACCCATTATAAAATATACCACCATTCCACAATAGAAAAATGGATACAGCAGGTAAATGCACCATCCTTTGTGTTTTGTCCTAAAATGTATCAAGGCATTTCGCATTTTGGCCATTTGAGCAATAAACAATCACTTACCCAACAGTTTTTACAAAGCATTTATGCCCTTGGACAATATTTAGGTCCTGTTTTTATACAGTTTAGCGAACATTTTGCTCCTACCCGCCAAGCGGAGTTATTCGCATTTTTACAACAGCTTCCCAAGCATTTGGTGTTTTTTGTTGAGTTTCGGCATCCGCAGTGGTATGCGGTACCCGCAATTACGGAGCAATTGGCTCATTTTTTATACAGTGAACAAATAGGTTGGGTAATTACCGATACCGCCGGCAAACGCAACTGCGTGCACACACAACTAACTGTGCCAAAGTCATTTGTACGATTTGTAGCAAACGATGGACATGCTACCGATTTTGTTCGCTTACAAGCTTGGGCACAACAATTGCACGAGTGGATGCAGCAAGGACTACAAGATGCCTACTTTTTTATACACACGCAGCAATTGTCTTGTATTCCGGAATTGGCACATTACTTGGCAACACAATTGCAGCAATTTGGCTACAAGGGTGTATTACAGCCGCAATTACCTCCTTCGCAAAGTGCTGTTCAGCAAATCAGTTTGTTTTAATACCCGAGCAACCTAACCACCCGCTCCAACTATTCAAGCGGTTAGTAACATTATTACTACAAAAAAAGGCGTAAGTAATAGGTAAGGTCATACGCCGAGTGAATGGGAAACTACGACTAGTTGGGGTTTTCGCGGCTTTTAATCGTCAGCTAACTTAGCTGAACGTTTTGATGCGTCATTTTGCTTCCGCCAACTCGGCTGAACATTTTTGATAGCTGTTTAATCGTCAGCTAACTTAGCTGAACGTTTTTGATGCGTCATTTTGCTTCCGCCAACTTAGCTGAACGGTTTTGATGTTTTTTATTTCGAGCTATTAGTTATTGACAGGTCAAAGTAAAAATAAAGTACCTATTTCATTGCAATGGCCTGTTCATCTTTTCTTCAACTTGTACTAAGGAATGAGTTAAAAAGTGAAGCAAATACCACCAAAAAAGCCAGCTATAAAATTTCAAAAATCTTATTCAAATCAAATTGCCGCTTTTTCAAATAATCGAACTCAGGTTATCAACTTGTAGGACACTATTGAACCAAAATAATCATTTTTTACATTACTGAATTAAGTATAAAAAATTATTGATAACTTGCAATCTATTGTTGTATATGTTGAATATATTTGCTTTTGAGATTAGTTGTTTTTTCAGAGAAGTCGCTTGACCTCAGTTTTTCTAATTCTAAATTGATTTCACACAATGGCTTCGTGTTTCCTCAAAACCCGAACTCATATTGTTTAGACACACAAATCAACTGCCTTTATGAGGTTTATTGCTTCCTTAATTTTTGTATTGCTACTTTTTTCACCAACTATTGGACAAACAAATTATGTATTTAAACCCATAATTAACGACTCATTATTTTTTAATGCTCAGCTACAACAATTAGAAGCCAATTATCAAAATACCATCACGCAACTTAAAGGTGTCAATAAAAAAGAAATAACAAACATTTTCAAGGATCGTTTCACATATATTAAAAGCTATTTTACAGATAAGAAACTGTACTGCAACAATAAAGCTCATGAGTATTTAGAAAAAATTCTTTTTGAAATAGTAAAAGTCAATCCCGAGTTGCAAAAGGATACAATCTTTATTTTTTTCAATTCTACAGAAGTACCAAATGCAGCGAGCCTTGGCGAAAAGATGTTAATTTTTAACACAGGGCTGTTTAGAAGGTTAGAAAATGAAAGTCAGATAGCTTTTGTATTATGTCACGAACTTGCACACTTGATACTCAATCATAATGACAAACAAATTATAAAGTATGTAGAAACTATTAATTCTTCTGAATTTCAGGAAGAGCTTAAAAAAATTACTACTTCTGAATTTCGGAAAAGAAAGCAGTTTGAAACACTCATCAAGGGATTAAGTTTTGATACCAAACGACATTCGAGATACAAAGAAGCAGAAGCCGACTCAATGGCTATTTTGTTTTTAAAAAACACTCATTTTAATGTTTCGGAAGCTATTAAAGCATTGGCTATATTAGATACTATTGATGTTGATAAATTTGATACCGAAAAGGTATTGGCAAATGTTTTTAACGCCCCCAACTATCCTTTTAAAAAATCGTGGATAGAAAAAGAAGAAGGTCTTTTAGGAGGTCATGCTACTATTGAAAAGGATAAAAAAATAGAAGATTCTTTGAAAACACACCCCGATTGCTCTGAAAGAATAAAGAATATCAGCAAACTTATAGATACAACAAAGAAGAAAATCAGTAATAACGTTATTGACGAACAATATTTTTTATCCCTTCAAAAACAATTAGAATTAGATAATTTAGAAACCTATTATCAACATAAAAACTACGACTTAACTTTATTTTATGCATTGAAGGCCTATGAAAAAAATGCTTCAAATCTTTATACAATCACAACAATAGGAAAAACCTTAAACAGCATTTTTGATGCTCAAAAAAGTCATACGTTAACCAAGTTTGTCAATATGCCTGCACCCGGAAACAGTGCATCATTCAATAGCTTACTCCAGTTTCTGCAAAATTTATACGCAGATGAAATTGCAAACATTAATGCTAACTTTTTATTGAATTATCAATCAAAATTTAGCTCTGACAATAATTTTAATAAAACCATGGAAGAAGCCCATAAAAGAAAAAGTTTACTCTAATCCTAAATAAAAAACAACCTATGCAACGTTTACTGTTATTTACATGCCTATTCATTAGCATTGCCGCTAAAGCGCAAAAGGTAAGCATCAACAATGTTTACAAAATCTACATTAAAAATACCGGTCCAATTTCAGAAGGCAATCAAATTAAAGGCTATTATGCATTTTACCAAACAGATAAGGTAGACAAAAAAACAAATGAATACGCTATTCAAATACTGGATCAAAATACCAACTTAGTAAAAGAAACAAAGTTTACGGATAGTAAAGAAATTGAATTATTGGATGCTGAATTTAATGAATCTAGCTTATGCTTCTTTTTTCTTAATAAAGATAAAAAAGAGTTTAACTATCGAATTTATGATTTAGACGGCAACCTAAAATACACATACATTAAACCATACGATAGTGGCGATTTCTATTTATTTGAACATTACAGAAGGACGATGGGAAGCGGAGAAGATGGTCCATTAAACAATTTAATAGCCATTCCAAATAAAGGCTTTATTACCTTATTGCCTGCCCGTAGTGGTGGCTCAAATTATTACGAATTTGGATTTTACTCATCAGAAAAAAATAGCGAATGGGTATATAAACCTGAAGTAGAAGAGAGACAAGTATTTTCGTTCTTCTTATTTGCTACAGACAGTGTTGCCTATTTAGAATTATCAAAGAAAAAAAGTGTTTTTGGAGGTCAGCCCAAAAACAGCATTATGGCGCTAAATTTTATTACCAAAAAGCAACTATACGAAATTAACGACGACGAATTTGATCCATCATATAAAGTATCGGCACTTGCTATGAACAAAAAGGAAGATGGCAGTGGAAATATAGAAATGATTGCAAATTATTTTGATAAAGATGCTAATACCAATAAAGATTTTGCAAAAGGAATAGCTTTTTATACAATGAGCCCCAATGGCAAAATGCTTACTAAAGTGTACAATGCTTGGCAAGGGGATTTTTCAAAATACCTTAATGTGTCAGATAAAGGTAAGGTAGAAGATTTAGGCTTTCTATCAATCCAAAACACGGTAAAAACACCAGATGGCAAGCTTTATGCCATAGCCGAAGGTTATAAAAGGAATGCTAGTGCCACTGGTATAGCATTATCTGTTTTATCGAGAAGCAATGCAGGTGTTACTAAAATTGTGATAACTGATTTGGTGTTACTAGAATTTGACAGGAATTTAAAAATTAAAAGTGCAAAAGTGTATGAGAAAAATCACAGAACCGGTTTAGCAGGAGCATTAGCTGATTATGCTAGCCAACATGCACTTGCAAACATGCTAAGACTAGGCGGTTCTTTTGATTATGAATTCACTACCGCTAATAAAGATAATAGCACTTTTGCATTTTGCTATACCAATTATGAAAAGAACGACGATTACAAAGGGCTTGTTTTCAATTCAATAAAATACAGAGATGGTAAATTATCTTCAGATAAAATAGCGTTAAATACAAAAGCTACTAGCCTAAGAATTTTACCAGCAAAATCTGGCTTTGTTGCAATTATAGAATATTTCAAAAAAGAGAAACGAATAGATTTTAGACTAGAAAAACTAGGATAAATACTTTAACTAAAAGGAAGCCAATACTCGGCTTCCTTTTTTGTTTGGAATTTTTAAGGTTATGGCGCCTATTCTCCAAACAAGGAATACGTATCTCGCTCTTCGAGCTATTCACATGCTACATCTCGAAGTAAAAATAAAGCAGCTATTTCATTGCAAGTCCCTGTTCATCTTTTCTTCAACTTGTACTATGGAAAAAGTGGAAAAGCGAAGAAAAAAAAAAAAAAAAAG
>JAIXOS010000431.1 GCA_027486695.1 Chitinophagaceae bacterium
TAATATTCAAAAAATTAGTGTTAGTTTTACCATTAATTGTATGTCGATCTCTGTCATTGTTATAGTAAACATCTATTAATCTATTGCCCCGCGTATTATTGTTTGTAAACGTAACTTTATCGCTTACAGTTAACTTGAGTTTTGGATTTTTAGGTATCCTCCTGCCTGCGTCACTAGGATAGTATTTTAAGGCAGGGTAATATAGTGGCGAGCCTGTTACGTTGTCACTATTTGTATATCCGTTTATGTATGCAGTTATTAAAGCTCTAGAAACGTTTCTCACCCTATCATAAGTTGCTCTATATGCAAACCAACTTCCGCCGGCAAGCCATTTGGAATTGCTAGTTCCTGCATTGAGCATCATTCTGCCACTTGTTTTTTTACCATCTACATATGATATTGACCATGAGTTCCTATTATTATCATTGTAGGTAGGCTCACCAAGAGTAGCACCATATCCTGTACGAACAAAGTTTTCTAATTCACCATTATTTCTAGCATAAATTTTACGTTCGTAGGTATAGCCTCCATAGGGAATTTTATTGTACGTCCATGAATCTTGAATTTTCTTATTAATGGTGTTGTTAGGATCACCTATCCACCAAGACCCCTGTGCTTTTATTTGATTGCCTAGACAAACGAATAGTAGGGTAAAATACAAAAGTTTTTTTAGTTGCATTTTGTTGTTGTTGTTTGATTGAATAATTAAATAACGTTTTCCAATAGGGGGGATGAAATCTTTGGGGTACGCTGTTGTGCATTAAACCATAGGCCAATCGTTTTAAATGATGAAACATTATGACTTAACATAGGATAAAACAGTACATACGTAACCTATTGCTGAACAATAGATTACGTCATATGGCGCAGCAAAAATAGTTAGCTTACTTATAGCGCAGGGGGCATGTTTGTGAACAATTGGTACTACAAATGTTAACGGCATTAACATTTAGTCATATACCCTACCAGTACCTTGGCTAGGCAGTACAAATACTTAATTATCAGCCATTTCTATTATTTTTGAGTAACAACCTTAAATCATCAATATGCAAAAGTCATTTACCATTGTTGCTACGGTCTTGTTGGCTTTTCCTGCCGAAACAATTGCCCAAAATAACACAACTATGAACGCTGTACAGTATCCGCAAACGCGCAAAGACCTATCCGTTACCGACCAATATTTTGGCACCACCGTTGCCGACCCCTACCGTTGGCTTGAAGACGACCGCAGTGCCGAAACAAACACTTGGGTTTCAGCACAAAACAAAGTAACCCGGCAGTACTTGGAACAAATACCCTTTAGAGGGGCTATCAAAAGCCGATTGGAACAATTGTGGAATTTTGAACGCTTTTCGGCACCTTTTAAAGCCGGTGCTTACACTTACTACTCGCGCAATTCGGGCTTGCAAAACCAAGCCGTAGTTTACCGCCAAAAAAACAACAGTACTCCTGAAGTGTTTTTAGACCCCAATACCTTTTCGGAAAAAGGTACGGTATCGTTGGCCGGTATTAACTTTAGCAAGGACGGCTCGTTGGTGGCGTATCAATTGTCCGATGGCGGTTCCGATTGGCACACAATCGTAGTAATGAATGCCGAAACAAAAGAAAAGATTGGCGAAACACTGAAAGATGTAAAGTTTAGCAATGTTGCTTGGAAAGGAAACGATGGCTTTTATTACAGCAGCTATCAAAAGCCCTACAATGGTAGCCAACTTTCGGCCAAAACGCAGGAACACCAATTGTTCTACCACCAATTGGGTACACCTCAAAGTAGCGATGTGTTGATTTTTGGCGGTAGCAAACAGCCTCGCCGATACATTAGTGCCGATGTAACCGAAAACGAAGAATGGTTGATTATTAGTGCGGCAAATACCACTTACGGCAACGAATTATACGTACAAAACCTGACTGTTTCGGGCGCTGCCATTGTACCGATAGTGAACAATATGCTCAACAGCCACCAAATTTTGCAGGCGGATGACGCTTTTTTTTACATTGAAACAGATAAAAACGCACCCAACAACAAAATAGTAAAAGCGCCTCTACAAACGCCACTCCCCGACAATTGGGTAGAAGTGGTTGCCGAAACAAAACAAGTCATGAATGCCACTACCGGCGGAGGCTTTTTGTTTTGCAGTTATTTAAAAGATGCGGTATCGCAAATTGTACAATACGATTTTAAGGGCAAACGAATGAGAGAAATTGCGCTACCGGGTATTGGTACCGCATCCGGCTTTTCGGGAAAAGAGAAAGATGCCGAATTGTATTTCAATTTTACCTCGTACACCTACCCTTCAAGCGTGTTTAAACTAGTGGTGGCTACAGGACAAACAACCCTTTTTAAGCAACCAAAGGTATTGTTCAATCCGGCAGATTACGAATCGAAACAAGTGTTTTACAAGTCGAAGGATGGCACACAAATACCCATGATACTGACTTACAAAAAAGGACTTGTTCGCAATGGCAAAAATCCAACGGTATTGTATGGTTATGGCGGCTTTAACATTAGCCTTACACCTGCCTTTAGTGTTGCCAACATTGTGTTGTTGGAAAATGGCGGCATTTATGCAGTGGCCAACTTGCGTGGCGGCGGCGAATATGGTAAAGCCTGGCACGATGCGGGGGTGAAAACCCACAAACAAAATGTATTTGACGACTTTATTGCTGCGGCTGAATATTTGCAACAAAACAAATATACTTCTCCGGCCTATTTGGCTATTTCGGGTGGTTCAAATGGCGGTCTGCTAGTAGGGGCTGTGATGACGCAAAAGCCTGCTTTGTGCAAAGTAGCTTTACCGGCAGTGGGTGTATTGGATATGTTGCGCTACCATAAATTTACCGCGGGTGCGGGTTGGGCGTACGATTATGGCACAAGCGAAGAAAGTAAAGAAATGTTTGCCTATTTAAAAAACTACTCCCCACTACACAATATCAAAAAAGGGGTTTCCTATCCTGCAACAATGGTTACTACCGCCGATCATGACGACAGAGTGGTGCCGGCACATTCATTTAAATTTGCAGCTACTTTGCAAGAAATGCACCAAGGGAAAAATCCGGTATTGATTCGCATAGAAACACAGGCTGGGCACGGTGCCGGTATGAGTACGCAACAACTCATTAATGGCGTTGCCGACAAATGGGCTTTTGTATTTTACAATATGGGCATTGTACACAAAGCTTTGTAATAACTATATGGCACTGATTTAAAATGTAATCTCTTTGAAATAATGGGCGCTCTATTGCAAGTCACTAAGCAGCAGAGGGGCAAAAATGGAGATTGCCTTGTGCTTAGCAACAACGAACATTCATTCGTACTGCAACGGAGGAGGCAGTACCACATTACAAAGCATACACTGCATCGACTAATACCATACGTTCTTTTTTTTGTGGGAAAAAAAGAACCAAAAAAAGCCACAGTCAAACGATATACAGCCCGTTTGACTGATACAAGTCTGTGCAACGATGGTACTACTGTAGCTTCAGCTATAGGTTCTCTATACA
>JAIXOS010000267.1 GCA_027486695.1 Chitinophagaceae bacterium
CTTAATTGAGCACAACGAACAAATTGTAGCGCTAGGCTTTGATGAAACTCGCTATCAACAGGTTTTGTTGCAACAGCCATAATGTAGTTTGTGTAAAAAAGGTTTGATTCAAATTGGTTGCATAGAAAAAATAATCAACTTGTAGTTGTAGGGAGCATTTGATTGAATGAATAAGTCAAAACCATTTTTTACATAGGATACTAAAAAACAAAGCATTAGTACATGACAATGCTAATGCTTTGTTTAAAGGTTCAATCGCCCTTGGATGATTGGTTTTGAAAAAAGCCAATCGACAGTGGTTAATTGGATTCGGTATAGGCTTTGAAATTATTCAATATTGCTTGCCATCCGGCTTGTTGTAATTCGGGGGCGTGTATTTGCTCGGCATCAAACACAATAGTAACCTGTGTGCCGGCGCCTGTTTCTGCAAATTGTATGGTTGCTTGTCTGCCATCGGTTATGCGATAAGTAAGGGACGAGCCTAATGTCACTTCTTCATAAACTGCTTCAAAGTCAAACCCCATGCTGCCATCTTTTGCTTGCATTGTGGCACGGTAAGTTCCACCAACCACTAATTCGTTGCTAGCTGCGGGGCAATGCCAATCGGGCGATGCAAAATTCCATTGTGTAATATGATCGGGAAGGGTATAATACTGCCATACTTTGTGTTTGGCTTCCGCAACAGTAGCTGCTACCGTAATACGATTTTGGAGCATAATCATGGTTTTTATTGAAAAATAAATATCTTTTTGAACAGCTTTTTTATCTTGTTTTTTATCAATAGCATGAATAGGGTAAGCGCCTGCAAAAAAACAGTGTTCAACAAATGTAGCAGCAAATATTCAGCTAAACAAGGTGCGTAGAATAACCCAAAACCTGCTTTATTATAAAGGGTAGTTTTTTGTAGGCTTGGTACAAAGTAGCGGCTATTGCGTGTACAATCTGTATCGAACCTCTCGTGCAAATACAATAACTTCGCATTTTATAAAAAGAACAGCAAGCATGCAAGAAAGCAAACGACAAAAGCAAGTAGCAGCAGTACTACAGCAAGAAATAAATGACATTTTTATGCGATTGGGTTTGACCATGATAGCCGGTGGTATGGTTTCAATAGCGGCAATAAAAGTAACGCCCGATTTGCTCGAAGCCCGCATTTATATCAGTTTGTTTCAAATCAACGATACTGCGGCGGCCTTGCAACAAATCAATGATAAGGCTTGGGAAATTAAAAAACTATTAGCCGATAAAGTAAAGCACCAATTACGACGTATTCCGGTTATCCAATATTATTTAGATGATACCCTCGACTATGTATTTAAAATGGAGGAGGTTTTTGCTAAATTGGCTGCCGAAAAAACGCCCGAAAATCCCGAAAGCAACTAATTTTTATCGTTCACATGTAAGCGATTTATTTTGACAGCCCTCCACCTGCTTTTTGCCCGCCGATATTTTACAGCTAAAAAAAGTGTTAATGCCATCAACATCATTGCTTGGATTAGTGTAGTGGCTATTGCCGTGGTTACAACAGCCTTATTAGTGGTTTTTAGTGTGTTTAATGGATTTGAAGATTTGGTTAAAGGACTGTATTCCGACTTTTATGCCGATGTACGCATATCGGCAGCACAAGGAAAAACCATACAAGTATTACCTGCTACGCGTAAGCAACTGTTGCAAATACCCGGAGTAGTGGCTGTAGCCGCTGTTGCCGAAGAGAAAGCCTTGCTCGTGAATGGCTCCAACCAAACTATTGTTTATGTAAAGGGAATAGATAGTTGTTACCCGCAGGTAACGCAGTTGGTGCAAAACAACCACATTATTAGAGGTAAGTTTGCAATGGGTTCTGCACAGCAACCCCAATTGTGTTTGGGAATTGGTATTGAAAATGCAATAGCAGCCGATGTAGAAAAAGGTATCTACCCCGTTACGTTATACATGCCCAATAGGCAAGCACAGATGAATAGTGGTAATTTGGCCGATGCGCTAAATTCGTTCAATGCCCTCCCTACAAGTACCTTTATGGTGCAGCAGGAGTTTGATAGCAAATACGTGTTTACCAATATCGATTTTGTAAAATACATGCTTGCTATGTCGCCCAATGAGTGTAGTGCGCTCGAATTAAAAGTAATGGGTAACGATGCCAAGCTAGCCAATGTGTGCAAACAATTGCAACAGGTTTTGGGCAAATCATTTATTGTACAAACGCGGTATCAACAAAACCAAAGTTTATTTAGCACCATGCAAATAGAAAAATGGGTTATATATGCCATAACCTGTTTGATATTATCGGTAGCTGCATTCAACATTGTAGGGGCATTGACCATGTTGGTGCTCGAAAAACAAAAAGACATTGCTGTACTACAGGCAATAGGTGCCAATAACGGCTTTATTAGCCAGATTTTTTTATCCGAAGGGCTATTGTTGGCATTTGTTGGAACAACAATAGGTGCTTTGTTGGGTACGGCTATTTGTTTGGCACAATTACAATGGCATTTGGTGCCTTTATCGGGGGGAACTTTTATTATAGATTACTATCCGGTAAAATTGTTGTGGACCGATTATGCATTGATAATTAGTACCGTTTTTGGTATAGCTTTAGTGGCAGCCTATTTCCCAGCTCAAAAAGCCGGAAGACAAATGATACAGCTAAAAAGTTAGCCCAATATTGGACAACAAGTGGTAGCGGAACGCGTCTTGGCACGTTTTTGGGTAAGCCAATGCGTAGGTTAAGGGTATTATACAAGCATTCAAGCGTTTTGGATAGTACTTTACAAAATAAAAACAATATATTGCACGCAGCTATCGTTGATTGATTAGCAATACAATTTTACCCCCAAAATTTGTATGGAAAACGTTATTGTAGGTTGTATTTCGGCATTTATTATCAGCTTTTATGCCATGCCGATTATTATTCAGGTTTCGAAAATGAAAAAGTTGTACGATGTTCCCAACGATCGTAAAATCCATGCAACACCCATTCCTTCTTTAGGTGGATTGGGTATTTATATAGGATTTATTTTTTCCTTGTTAATGAATGCCGATATCACCCCTGTAATCAAGGAATTTCAATATTTTTTAGCCTGTTTTACGGTAGTATTAATTTTTGGCACCAAGGATGATATTCTTATTTTATTACCCTTCAAAAAATTTTTGGGCCAGGTAATCATCGCTGCCATTGTTATTCTCAAAGCCGGATTGTATATTACTAGTTTTCATGGCTTTGCTAACCTTACCCATATTCCCACAACGCTTGCTTATTTCATTACCGGTTTAACCATTGTGGTTATTATGAATGCGTTTAATTTAATTGATGGAGTAGATGGATTAGCTGGGTCGGTGGGTATTGTATCTACCCTTACTTTTGCCTTATTTTTTCACCTTTCAGGCGATCATTTTTATGCATTGCTTGCCTTCGTATTTTGCGCAAGTTTGGTAGCATTTCTTATTTTCAACTATTCTCCTGCAAAAATCTTTATGGGCGATACAGGCGCTATGATGCTAGGGCTTATCAATGCCATTTTGGTCATCCGCTTTATCAATACAGCTGAAACTGTTAACTTATTGCCCAATGCGTCTTCACCTGCAATGGGTTTTGGCATATTAATGATACCGCTTTTAGATACGTTGCGTGTTTTTGGTATTCGAATGATGCATGGTCGTTCCCCATTTTCACCCGATCGCAATCATTTGCACCACCAATTGCTAGATAAAGGCATGACCCATAGAGGAGTGGCACTCAGTATTTCAGGATTTTCTATTTTGGGTATCCTGCTTACTTATTGGGCGTTGCCGCTTGGTTGCACTACTGTTATTGTGTTGCAGGTATTGGTTTTTTTCACCGCCAACTTTATCTTACATCAAATAAAAGATAAGCAAAAAGGGGTTGCTACTGCGTAATGTCTTATTTATTTTGTTCAGCTAATTCCCATTGTTTTGCGGCTACATGGTAGCCTTTTTTTGTATGAGCCGAGCGCAAACATCACTTTTGTGGCTGTATGGGCGTTGGCACCGTTTGGGCAATCGTACCTTTGGTCAACAAATACAAACATCTTGATTCGTATTTTCTTCATGAGTAGATGCTAGCCATACAATTCAAAATGAACTGCTTTCTTATCATAACCTAAGTTAGAAAGCCTATTTCTAGCTTCATCA
>JAIXOS010000321.1 GCA_027486695.1 Chitinophagaceae bacterium
TGCAGCTTCGTTTAGTGCTGCTATATTCACGGTATAAGGGTACAACCAAGCGGTTTGGTTATGGAATGGGCTTTTAGAAGTTATGATGTAATATTTATAGGCCCGATAAATAGCATCAAAACGGCAGTGGGCGTCGGCCGGAACCGGAGCAATTGTTTTGATCACAATATCCGCAGGCAATAGTGCATTCAGGTGGTACACATGACGCTGCTGTAGTACCAAATTGGTATCGGTATGAAAATAATTTTGTAACGCATGCACGCCCGCATCGGTGCGCGAAGACCCTGTAAGCTGTATGGGCGTACGAAAAAATACCGACAAGGCGCCCTCTATAGCGCCCTGAATGGTAGTGGCATTTTCTTGCACCTGAAAACCACTGTATTGCGTGCCATTGTAGGCTACTTCAATAAAATAACGTTGCATTACTGTAAAAGTAATTTGAATTGCTGAAGGAATACGGGATCCGTTAATTGCGATTGCAAACCCGTAACATTGTTGGCATCATAAATGCGCGGCAATGCAAGCCCGAAAAAACGCAGTTTATAGATTTGCGTTAAAAATAAAACGGATAAATTTTTCACTTGTTCCGTGCTAAAACAGTACAAAACAAACCATTCTTTAGCTGCATCAAGCATCCCCTCTTCAGAAGTGGCTGCTGCCATGCGCAACCTTACTTTTAAAAATTCGTCCATGCTTGCAATGGTACAAGGCTTATCGTATGTCGCTTTTTTCACCGTTGGCTTTGCAGTATCGGGTTTGGAATTGTTCAAAATCAATAATTGAATGGTATCTTTTGTGGTGCCGGATGCATCAATGTATTGTTGCAGAAGCCCCTCATTGGCCATAAATTCTTTCTCCTTCGTAATATTAGTGGCCACCTTAGGGTTAGCGGAGGTGGGTGCTTTTACAATCTGCTCCAAAGGTTTTTTTTCTACCGTTTTGCGGATGGCTGCGTCAACGGTATCTACTGCTTTAGAAGCTTTGTTAGTGATTGGGACAATAGGCTGCGCATTTGCTGATGTTTTATTTGCTCCTAATAATTGTCCCGAACGGATAGTTCCCAAACCTTGAAAACTTTCCAATTGCCAATTTGTGTTGTCAATGGGTTTCAACAAAAAGCCAAAATCATTTTGAACATCCACAGCAAAATGATGGATAGGATATTTGTTCATAGGAAAAAAGACCTTCAAAAATAAGTTGCCCGACTTGAGTTTACTGATGATGAGGTATCCATTTTTATCGGCATGGTAAGTATTGTTATTCACTGTTACAGAAAAAGGCTCATTGTTTTCTGCTTGCAAATAAATAAAAAAAGTTGGCTGAGCTTTAATTAAGCTCACCCAAATGCTTAAGCACAACACTAATAAAATAAGGTATTTTTTCATACAATTTTCCTACTAATCAAGTCATAAAAAAGATAGGGTTGCTCGCTCACAAAGCAAATAAACAAGATTTCGGTGTACAGTGGGTAAGTTTTTTTACATACTAGCAAGTCAAACAAACGTTCTGCTCGGGTACGATGCCCGCAAATGTGCTTTATTGACCATTTTTTTACAAATTACAACCAATCCACGGATAAAGAAATACCCAAGGGTAATTTTATTTAACGTTATAACTCCTATATTTGCTCCTCAAAATTTTAAGCACGTGGCAAACAACTTTTCTAAAGAAACTTATTTGTATTGGTACGAATTGATGCAATTAATTCGTCAGTTTGAGTTAAAAGCAGAAGAAATGTATAAAATGGCGGGTAAAATTCGCGGTTTTTTCCATGCTTACATTGGTCAGGAAGCAATTGCCGCCGGCTGTATGACTGCTACTATACAAGAAGATCCGTTTATTACTGCTTATAGAGATCATGGTTTGGCTTTGGCAAAAGGAGTTTCACCGGATGCTTGTATGGCCGAATTGTATGGTAAAGCCACAGGTTGCGCTAAAGGAAAAGGTGGTAGCATGCACTTTTTTAGCAAAGAACATTTCTTTTTTGGCGGACATGGTATTGTAGGTGCTCAAATTGGTACTGGTGCCGGTTTGGCATTTGCTGAAAAATATCGTGGTAGCACCAATGTGGTATTGTGTTATTTTGGTGATGGTGCCGCTCGTCAGGGTATGTTGCACGAAACCTTTAACCTTGCTATGTTGTGGAAATTGCCGGTAGTATTTATTTGCGAAAACAACAACTACGCAATGGGTACTTCTATCGAAAGAACAAGTAATGTAATTGATATTTATAAATTAGCAGATGCTTATGATATGCCTGCCGATAAAGTAGATGGCATGACAGCAGAAGCCGTTCACGACGCAGTAGCAAGAGCCGTAAATCGTGCCCGCATTGGTGATGGCCCTACCCTGTTGGAAATGAAAACCTACCGTTACAAGGGGCACTCTATCAGCGATCCGCAAAAATACCGCAGCAAAGACGAGGTAGAAGAATACAAAAGCCAAGACCCTATTTCTAAAGTTCTAGAAACAATTTTCGCCAACAATTACGCCACGCAAGCGGAAATTGATGCTATCAATGCCAAAATTGACAAACTAGTTGATGACAGCGTGAAATTTGCAGAAGAAAGTCCTTGGCCTAACGACGATGAAGTTTTGAAAGATGTATATATTGACCAAAACTATCCATTCATCGTTGATTAATATAATTACCGTTTACCATTCCCTTACACACACAAGTAACCTTAACACATGAGCGACAATATTATAGAAGTGCAGGAAGAAGAAGTAGTAGCCGCTACCCCTACCAAAAGCAAAGACTTAGTAGAACAATTGAAAAACTTTTGGGACAACAACAGCAAAAATTTATTGATTGGTTCGGGAGCAATAGTAGCTGTTATTGTTGGCTGGATTGGCTATACAGAATTGATTCAAAAACCAAACGAAGAAAAAGCAGCCGATGCTATTTTTAAAGCACAGCAATACTTTGCTCAAGATTCATCTAGAAAAGTATTGGACGGTGATGCAAACAGCAAAGGCGTTTTGTACGTAATCAACAAATTTGGTGGTACCAAAGCTGCTAATTTGGCTCATTTTTATGCCGGCATCAGTTATTTAAAGTTGGGCGATTTTAAGAAAGCCGTTGAACATTTAAAAGACTTTTCTACCGATGCAAAACAAATACAAATGGTAGCTTATGGAGCCTTAGCAGATGCCTATGCAGAACAAGGCAATAAAGAAGAGGCTGTTGGCTTCTACAGAAAAGCCGGTAGCACTTTTGAAAGCGACGAAGCAAACTCTGCCGAGTATTTGTTTAGAGCGGGTTTACTGAACGAAACGTTAAACAAACCCAAAGACGCATTGGAGATTTACAAAGAAATAAAAGCCAAATACCCTAAAACTGACAAAGGGGCTCAAATTGATAAATACATTTATCGTTTGAGTAACGAAAAAAGCGAATTGAGCGTAAATTAATATATGGCAACACAACCAAACACCTCATTTTTAAACAAAGGCATCCCCACTGTTGAGGATGCCTTTGTTATTATTGTTAAAACGGAATGGAATACCGATGTAGTCAACGAATTGGATAACGGCTGTAAGCGTATTTTTGATGCTGCCGGCATTAGATACCAAACGTTATTGGTGCCCGGAGCAGTAGAAATTCCGTTTGCTATTCAGGCACATGCCAATAGTTCCATGCCTAAAGCGGATGCCTATATAGCACTTGGCACGGTTGTCCGTGGCGATACCCCCCATTTTGAGTATGTATGCCAATCTGTAACACAAGGCATTACACAATTGAATGTACAACTGAATAGCCCAACAATTTTTGGCATACTCACTGTGAATACCCAAGCACAAGCGCTAGAACGCATTGGCGGCATACATGGCCACAAAGGCGAAGAAGCAGCGATAACTGCCATAAAAATGATTGCTCTTAAAAACAGTTTTACGCATGTTACGTTAGTCTAAAGCGTTAGGGATTGCAGCGGATACCCCACAGACGGCATCCTGAAAGGTGCCGGCGAGGAGTAGCAGCGAAAAGCCCGACCCGAAGGGGAACGCCCCAACTAAGATTCCTATTTAATTGATAACTACTCACCTAACAAAGTATTTTCTAAATGAAAGTTCAAATATTTGTACCATGCTTTATTGATCAGCTGTACCCTTCGGTGGCTTTTAATATGGTAAAAATATTGGAGAAAGTTGGCTGTGAGGTAGTGTACAATGCCAATCAAACCTGTTGTGGGCAACCGGCCTACAATGCCGGATTTTGGGGGGAGAGTAAAGAAGTATGCAGTAAATTTATGAAA
>JAIXOS010000207.1 GCA_027486695.1 Chitinophagaceae bacterium
AGTATCTACCTGCAACTGTTGGTATAAAACATTAAACTGCCCATCACCCGATACAAAGAATGTATTTTCATCGGCACATTCTTGGTTGTGGATAGAGGTTAGCGGATGCGCATTGAACCTATTGATGTGTTCAAACAATTTTGCAGAAACCGAATAGGGGGCATGTGGCACCAATGAAGTACTTTTTGGAAAGTGCTGAACAAATTGCTGGAATACCGCCTTTGCTGCCTCAAATCGGGTATCGGCAACTGCCGGTGAAAAGCCACTTACTTCTACAAAATTGTGGTAATACAGTTGGTGATGTTGCTTTACCGCTAATGATATGGCCAAATTACTAATATCGCCTACGGCTACAATGCCCTCTTGCAACATCTGCCGTTCTGCCTGTTGCATTGCTTGCATAATAGTGGCTTCGTTGGTAGAACGCAACGCCAATATGTGCAAAATAAACTGTACCAAGCCTGTGTGTTGTGGAATTTGTCCCAACAAATGACTCAACTCCAAATGACAGTGACAGTTGACAAAACCCGGACACAACAATCCTTCAAACAGTTCAACACCCTCGCCTGCGTCCTTATCGTGCACAATATTTACAATAGTTCCATCCTGTGTACAAACCAATACATGTGCTGCATCGAGCAGTTGCCTTCCCGTAAATATACCATTTGCCTTCAATTTTCTAAGCATATCGCTTTGTTCTAAATGTGAAATAGAATGATGGGTAAAGATGGGTATTATTTTACAGCCATTACATGGATTTTTCATTGTTGCTTATGAACAATAGCCACAAAACCCGCCTAGTTTCGGTACTACATTCAACACCAACATTCATTTATAACGGCACCAAGTAGTTGTTTTCAAGCTGTTGAAGCTTCCTTTTCTTTTCATTTTTACAACATTTAACGTTGCCTTGAAAGAAATGTGAAAAAAAATGCCGCTAATAAGGAAAACTGTTTTAACATTGCAACGGAAACAAACTTGCATTTGTTAGTCTTCTTACTAATCTAGCAGTTTCACCCCTTCCGGTTTCAAAAATCAATCTTTTTCTTCTTAGAAATTTAGGTCAACATTTATCAACCCTTAAATAATCGCATCCGATTAGTTTTACACATAACAGTTCTATGTACGAAATTTCACAACTTACAGAGCTATCATTGCCCGAATTGCAAACAATAGCCACCCAATTGAAAATAAAAAGGTTAAAAGATTTAGACAAAGAAGCATTAATTGCCAAAATACTTGATCAGCCGCAATCGACTACCAAAACACAGCCGCAAGCCGAAATGCCTTTAGCCGAAACCGCTGAAGAAGCTACAGACGACAAGCCAAGAAAACCTCGTACACGCAAGCCGTTGAATAAAAGTTTGATGAACAATGGTATTGCCCAAGCTGCTGAAAAAGCGGCGCCTACTACAGAAAAAGTACACACTACTAGTGAGGCACCAATCATAGCAACCAATATTGAAGCATCTCCGAAATCTATAGCCGAAGAGGTTGTTAATACGCCTAATGAACCCCTTACCTCAACTGCCAAAGGCCCCAAAGAGGATGCTTTGCGCAAAGGAAAACGACCAAGACGCCCCATGCATGAGGAAAATGAAGGTCCGAAAGATGCCGAGCAAGAAACAGAATTGGATGAAATGCAGTTGAGCTTAGCACAACAATTGCTTCAAGCTACTGAATCGGCTTCGGATAGGCTTATTTTGGACATTGCTATTGGTGAAGACGAACTAGACGAAGATGAAACGGATAATGATTCCGATAACGATGCAACTGAGTTGTCAACGGAAACGGACAATAACACCAACGACAACCTTGTAAACGTAGAAGCACCTGCAACTACGCCTCCATCGCAGCAGCGTCATGCGCAGCCCATGCGCAAAGAGCCTGTATTTAATATAGAATTCGATGGTATCATTAGTGGAGAAGGTGTTTTGGAAATGATGCCCGATGGATATGGCTTTTTAAGAAGCAGTGATTACAATTATTTGAGTTCGCCCGACGATGTGTACGTATCGCCTTCTCAAATAAAATTATTCGGCCTTAAAACCGGTGATACCGTTGCAGGCAGTGTACGACCACCCAAAGAGGGAGAAAAATATTTCGCCCTGCTGAAAGTGGACGCTATCAATGGCAAACGCCCCGACGAAGTAAGAGATCGTATTCCTTTCGATTACCTAACACCATTGTTTCCATTCGAAAAACTCAATCTTTTTACCACTTCTAACAATTATAGTACACGCATCATGGATCTTTTTACGCCCATAGGTAAAGGTCAGCGTGGATTGATTGTAGCGCAACCGAAAGTGGGTAAAACCATGTTGCTGAAAGAAGTAGCCAATGCTATTGCGGCTAACCACCCGGAATGTTATTTGATGGTTGTATTGATAGACGAACGCCCCGAAGAAGTTACCGATATGGAACGCAGTGTGCGGGCAGAAGTAATTGCCTCAACCTTTGATGAACCGGCAGAAAAACACGTTAAAGTAAGCGCTATTGCATTACAAAAAGCCAAACGCTTGGTAGAATGTGGCCACGACGTAGTGATTTTGTTAGATAGCATTACCCGATTGGCTAGAGCACACAATACAGTAGCCCCTAGCAGTGGTAAAGTACTAAGTGGTGGTGTAGAAGCAAACGCTATGCAAAAGCCGAAGCAGTTTTTTGGAGCAGCTCGTAAAATTGAAAATGGAGGTTCACTTACTATTTTAGCTACCGCTTTGATAGATACAGGTAGTAAAATGGATGAAGTAATATTTGAAGAGTTTAAAGGTACGGGCAATATGGAATTATTGCTTGATAGGAGATTGGCCAACCGCCGTATTTTCCCTGCCATTGACCTTACGGGCTCTTCTACCCGTAGAGATGATTTATTGCTAGACAAAGATGTATTGCAAAGAATGAACGTTTTACGTTTGTACATCAATGATATGAACACAGAAGAAGCTATGAACGATTTGCTAAAAAGAATGCGTGGCACAAAAGACAATGAAGAATTTTTGGCGAGTATGAATCGCTAAGCTTTTGTTGTCAAAACATATACAACAATTAATAATAAAGGCGTCTCACAAAAGTGAAGACGCCTTTATTATTTACCTTTTTCCGGATGCACAAGCATGTGCTATCAATAGGCAACTTACTCCCAACGCACACAAGTGTTTTTACTATTTGTAGCACCAACTATCTGCTTCTTTTCAACCAACTTTCGGGGTTTAAGTGGGTATTTTTATCGTTTGTTACCCTAAATTCAAACTCTCCTTGCCCATCTAAATTGGCTGCCACTTTACCAAGCAAGGTTCCTGCTTTTACAGACTGATTGGGCGAAACATTAACAGAAGATAGTTTATTGTAAATGGTAAAGTACTTACCATGTTGAACAATTACCGCTAAAGCATCGCCAATATCAAACACATTGGTAACAACACCGTCGGCTACGCTTTTGATAGATGTTCCAATATCGGTGGAAATAATGATACCATCATTTTGTACATATAACTTGGTATCCAAATACTTTTCTTTTCCAAAATGCCCTGTAATAATCACTTTCCCTGATAATGGCCAAGGCAAGCTACCCCTATTTTTTTCAAAGTTGATAGATTGTGTTAAACCCTCCGGAGTGCCTTCTAGTTCGGAATAGCTACGTGTTGGCGCACTTGGTTTGGGTGTAGGAGCAACAGTAGGTTCTTTTTCTTTAACACCGCTAGGTGGAGTAGGAGTAGCATCGGTTGCTTTAGGATTGGTTTTTGCATTGGTAGCAGCCTCTTTTATTTTATTGGCGGCAGCTTCTTTGGCTTCTTTAGCTTCTTTGGCCAATTGTGCTTGTTTTCTTTTTTCTTCTTCTAGCTTTTTTTGACGGGCTATTTTGGCCAATCGTTCCGCCTCTTCCCTTGCACGACGAATAGCTGCCTCAATTGCACGGTTTAAAGCCACCCGCTCTTTTTCTCGTTTTTTAATGAGGGCTGAAATTTCTTTTTCCTGATCTTTTAATTGTTTAACCGCTTCGTCTTTCTCTTTTTTATCTACTTCTAGTACTTGTAATTGACTGTTTTGATTTTGCAAAACACTGCCACGCTCTTTTTTACTATTATTAAATTCAGCTATTTTGCTTTGTAACAGTTGTTGTGTTTTTAATATGTTTTCAGCTTCTTTTTCTCTATAGCCCCGATAGCTTTTCAAGTAGGTGACTCTTTTTATAGCATCGTTAAAATTATTGGCAGAAAATAAAAAATTTAAATATTCATAGCTACCTCTGCTCTTGTAGGCAAACACCAAACTCTTAGCATAATTTTGCTTAAGCGTATCTAGCTCCCTTTTTAAATGATTAATTTCCAATTCATTTTGATAAATACTTTCATCTAACTGCCTAATTTCTTTGGTAATATTTCTAATCAATGCTTCCCGGGTAGCTATTTTATTTTTGATAACGGTATAAGCTCCAAGGGCTGCTTTTTTATTTTTCCGGATAGATTCTAAGTTATTGGTAAGTTCGGCCAATTCTTTCAACAATTGTTGCTGTTGTTTTTGCAAATCGTCGCGCGAAGGTTGCCCCGGCTGTGCAGACAACCTTAGGCACATGCCAACGAATAACAATAGTATGATAAAGCCTTTTTGTAACATCGATATAATTTTGAAAACCTGTTTAACCAATAACGAATAAATTGTACAAAAATTATAGTCGCTTGTAATTTTTAGGAATATTAACTATGTATTTTAAATCTTCATTAAACTTAAACTGTTTAAAATCGAGTGTAATGTCGAGTTTGGATTTTTCGGCAACGGAAATTTTCCGAAAGGTAGCAAATTGGTAATCGCCGGCAGGTACATAATTGGCAAATGTAATATCGCAGGTTCTATTGCGCGATAAATCTACATCGTCGAGTTTGCTATGCAGTACTTTTTGATCGGTATTATCGAGTGTAATGAGATGTTTGAACAAATTGCCCAACATTAACACCATTAGGTTTTGATTAGCCACTTTATACGATGCAATATTGTTACTGATAAACACAGGATTGCCAATGAGCAAATCTTGGAATGTACTAAAATCTACAGGCAATTCGGTAACATCTTGTAAATAGGTAAATGAACGGTTTTTTACCCATTTTTCACCAAACTCTTTAATTACCACCACACTATCTTTGGTAATTTTCACTTCCATTCCTTTGGCTGTAATGCCTAAAAAATTGCCCACTACCTGCAAAAAAATCACACTATCTTTTCGCATACTTAGGTATACAGTAGGATGTTGCGATTCTTCCACGCCTTCGTAGTCAACTTTTATTTTAGCATTGAAAGTGGCAAAATTGATGCGTTGTTTCATTACTTTAGCCATAATTTCGGTTACTATGGCTACTGAGTCTACCGACGGCACTTCTTTTACAAGAATTCGCTGTACCGTATCTTTTTTGGCTATAGCAGCTTGTATGGATTGTACTTTTTTTACTGGTTTACATGCTTGCATAATGGCAATGCCTGTAAAGAATAGGAAAGAAACATATTTCATGCCGCGAAATTACAGTTTTCCTGTACTACCAAAACCACCAGCGCCTCTTTCTGTTTCGTTAATTGTGGAAACAGTTTGTAATTGTACTTGAAATACCTGCTGAAAAACCATTTGTGCTATTCTATCGCCGTTGATAATGGTTTGCGGTTCGTTCGATAAATTGATGAGTATTACTTTTATTTCGCCTCTGTAATCGGCATCAATTGTTCCGGGAGTATTCAGGCAAGTAATTCCCTGCTTTATAGCCAATCCGCTTCTAGGCCTTATTTGGGCCTCCATTCCTTCGGGCAGTTCTAGGTATAGGCCGGTAGGTATCAAACTGCGCTGTAAAGGCTGTAATACAATTGGCTCAGGAATCCATGCCCTTATGTCCATACCCGAAGCACCGGAGGTAGCGTAATTCGGAAGCGGATTTTCGGACTTATTGATAATAGAGATAGATATACTCATAATGTAGCTTGAGGCATTAACTTTTTTTCATTAACAGTACTGTGGCGTATGCTACCAATCCTTCTTCGCGACCAACAAACCCCATTTTTTCTGTTGTAGTTGCTTTAATAGATACATCGTCTACAGAAATATGGCAGATGGAAGCAATTGCGGCCTGCATTTGAGGAACGTAGGGTTTTATTTTAGGCGATTGCAAACAAAGTGTAGAGTCAATATTGCCAATGACATAATTTTTTGTAGCAATCAATTCCATTGTTTTGGCCAATAATATTTTGCTATCGATATTTTTGTAATCGGCAGACGTATCGGGGAAATGTACGCCTATATCGCCCAAGCAAGCTGCACCTAGTATAGCATCACAAATAGCGTGCAACAATACATCGGCATCGCTATGACCCAATGCTCCTTTGGTATGTGGAATTTTGATACCACCTATCCATAAGTCTCTCTCTTCTACCAATTGGTGGTAGTCTACTCCAAAACCAATGCGCATGTTGCTTATTTGTTTTACAATTGTGTAAAAAAGTTAAAGTAGTTATTTGGCCGCGTCATCAAAATCGAAGGTTAGTCCAAAACGCAAAGTATTGCTAAGTGGATTGCGCGTAACCCCATTGCCAGATGGAACAAGGTAAGAAAAATTAATACCAATGGTGCTGTATTTCAAACCTACCCCTGCGGTAAAATATTTCCTGTTTCCTTGGGTTCTATCTTCATAAAAATAGCCCGCACGTATAGCAAATTGGTCGTTGTATACATATTCTGCTCCTGCGGATACTTGTAATTTCCTTAATTCATTGCCAAAACCTCCACTACCACCAAAAGAGCTAAACCAACTTTTGATGATACTTTTGCTTCTATAGTCGGTAAGTGCAGCAGCATCTATTGTTTCATCGCCCGTTCTTACGGGAGGTGCCGGAACCAACAATTTATTGACATCTAGCGCATAGGTAATTTTATTGCTTTCGTCAAAAAAGTAAGTATAACCTACACCTACACCCATATTTGCGGGTATGTAATCTTTATTTAAGGCATCGTTGGTATACCCTATTTTGCTACCTAGGTTAGACAATACCAAACCCCAACTTAAGCCTGCACCATCTTCGCTTGAAGGCGATTTGTACAGCGAAATATCGCCGGCTATAGCAGTACCGGTTTTATAAATTACGCCGCCTGTACCTGTAGCACCATTTGCCAAACTACTGCTAATGAACCTTGCACCTACACCAATACTAAAATTGGGGCTTAATTTGCGTGCATATCCAAAATCAATACCAAACTCGTGGGGTCTAAATTGGTTAAGATCGGCTCCGTTTGCATCGGTAAACTGAATGTTACCTAAGCTAAAATAACGCATTGCGGCTGCAATAGAAGATTCTTCATCCAACTTATAATAGCCGGACATACTAGCTAGATATACATCATTTAAACCCAAATCTTTTAACCAAGGAGTATAAGTAGCTGAAAATCCATAAGGGCTTTTGATATAGGGAATTTTGGCTAAGTTCCAAAAATTAGCATTTGCATCGGGAGTGGTAGCAATACCTACATCGCCCATTCCGCCGGCACGCGCATCGGGCGATATCCTTAAAAAGGGCACCGCAGAAGTAACAATATTTAATGAATCGGTTTGTGCTTTTGCGGCCAATCCGAAGGATAGTAATAAAATGGTAGAAAAAACATTCTTTAATGAGCTGTTCATGTAATACAAGGGTTTATAATTCGCAAATAAATAACAACAAACTACACGAACCAACCAAAATTTCTCAATCGTGTAAGTTTAGCGTAGAAATAACCCATTCAAAACGTTTAGTGTAGGAATAATTTTTGTGCGGTTTGTGCTATACCAGCTTTTGAATGCACAATAATACGATATATATAGATACCGCGAGTAAGTTTAAAACCACTAATTTTTTGTGCATCCCAACTTAAGCTATTGCATACATTACCCGGTGTATTGACCACTTGTTGTAGATGATGCACATGTGCACCATACAAATTGTAAATATCGATGGTTACGTCCAAATTTTGATTGGGTTGGTTGTGCTCAAAAGAAAAGTGCGTAGTGCCAGAAAAGGGATTGGGGTAATTTTTAACATTTTTTACTACCAATTGATTATCAGACACTACTATAAAACTAATAGAAGTTTGGGTAGCGTTTCCCCATACATCCCACACTTGTAAAGTTAATGTATGAAATCCCGCGTTTAAATTTCCTAACACATATTGAATAGTACCTATTCCGTATTCGTTGGCATTGGCAACATAATAATCATTTAACAGTATTTTATTGTTTTCGTCGCCATCTAAAAAGGCTACAGGTTGGTTTACTTCCCCTGAATGGGCAATTTGAATCCCTGATTCATCTGACAATTGTACCAAAAGCAATGGTTTGTTATTAACAATACGACCATTTGTAAAGGTGGTATCGTTTAAATATACTTGTATCTTAGGAGCTTTGGTATCGGCCACCAAGGCTCGTTTACTAGGAATGCCGATAACTAATGAGGTATCAGATTGCCAAGCATCTATTTGATGTATTGTGTCTGCCGCATACAAGCTTAATTTCCCCCGCCCAACTAAATTATCCTTGTTTTTGGGAAGCACAACAGAAAAAGTAAACACACCGTCATGTACACTTGCTACGCCATTAAACAAGCAATTGTTTTGTTGCTGGAACGTAGTGGGAGGGCTTTGTGTGGAATTGCCTAAGGTGGAAACTGTTTCTGGTTTGTCGTATAAAGCAATGTTTAGTTGTCCGTTAAAATGGTTGACAATAGCCCCTGTTTGTTCACGAATTGAGCCTTTAAACACATACTTTTCGAGTGCACAAAGTGTATCGGTTGGCAAACCGGTTTCGTTAACTACACTATCTATCAATATATTGTATACGGGCAATGCTAGTTGAATACCGGGATCGCCCAACAAGGCAAATTTTCTATTGTTGTAAAAATCCGAAGATTGCACATAAGTGGCATTTTTAGCTGCCATTGCTGCCTCGCCCATAGTCAAATAAGTACCCAACCTGTTTTTTTGAAAAATAGTAGCAAGATATTGGGCATTCATGATTTTATTGCTATTGGCAAATACAATGCGGGTACTAGCCATTAATGCTATAGCACCATTGGCAGAGCCCAGCAAGAGCTGTTGCCCAAGAGATGTTTTTTCGGGATTGTCGAAGGGCAGAAAGTCGCACGTAGCCGTAACAAACAAGGGTAACTTTTGCGCATTGTTCAAAGCCAACACCTCGTTTTGTGCAAAAATAGTTTCATCGGCTAAGCGCTCATAACCACCGTGTCCCGTATAGTTAACCAACAACGTACCTCGATTAATGAGGTTGATAATTGACTTATTGACCAATGGATACGTACTTCCATTTGCACTGGTTTCTTGCGGAAAAGCATCGAGATACAATTTTTGCTGATTAAAATACTGCCCCTTTTGTGCTAGTAGGTTACTCATATATTCTGCATCTTGCACATGCAAATTATAGTCTTTGTCATCTGCAACAAACAGTGCTTTATTGCGCCAATTACCCAGGGCCGCAGGTTGATGATATGCAATTATTTTATCTACTATTTGTTTGGCTTCTTGTTCGTTCGTAACGGGCAAGCGACCAACAGCTACATCCAAAGTAGGAATTGGTGCTTGGCTTGCTGCATCCATTTGTTCATCGTTGTCTAAAAAGGCAAAAAAATCATCGGAGGTATAGGTTAAAAGTGGGTTGAAACTATTGTTCGACTCATAGCAAGGAACGGAAGCATTGTTACGAATTGCAGATTTGTAATTCACATTGCCGGCACCCAACAAACAAACATGCAGTACTGTTTTTGCTGTATCTTTTCGACGTAAATAATGCATTTTGATAAAATTTCTTATGCCTATTGGATTGTCAACTCCTACTGCAAACTCATTTGCAATTTGGTGAGTTGTTACTACCAAAACTTTCCTACGATACCGCTGTGTATGAAATTGTGCCAACCGATGTGCTTGTTGTACATATTTGGGCGCCGTAATTAATAAATAATCCGTTTGCGTAGGTGCATGCAAATTTTGATTGTCAATTGCATATGCCACTTTAGGAGTTGCAATTGTTGCCGGATGAAAGGCTACATATTCGCGTAAAACAGACGCATCATTAATAATATGAAATTGTGACTTATTTTTATCTTCCAACAACTTACACATAATCGGATCCGCTTTTTGGGTAATATCCCACACCATTGTAGCGGCATTTGCTTGCGCCAAAGTGAAACTTGCAACACGATTTGCACCTACACTACCCTGCGATCTAAAAAAAAGTGTTCCACTAGCCGATAGTTTTATTTTTTTGGGAAATGAAACCGAAATCCAGTCTAACCAACCTTGCGCATAATTTGTAGCCTGGGCAAACCGAACTTCAAGATTATCAAAATCATTATATGGGAAAACAGTTTGAAAAGAATCTGTTGCAGCAAAAGCATCTAAAAAGCCACCACTTAAAATAGGCATATGCAGCGTTGCTACCGCTTGGTTATTGGCAGAAACAGTAAAAACAGAAGGCGAAGTGCCCACACTTCTACTCACAAAAGAACCTTTTACTTGTACAATTCCTGTGCGAACAATATTGGAAGTATCTACAGGAATTGCAACCTGCAAAGGCAAATTATCCATTGTGCCAAAACCCTCGCCCAACCAAACTTTACCGCTATTGAGCAAATTGAATGCATCTACTTCGTACAGCATCCGATAATCGTAATTGTCTATTGCTATATCATAAGTTGTGTATTCGGGCTGAATATCCATCCTTTTTGGCAAGTCTTTACTTTCAGAAACAGTTAAAAAATAATACACCGTGTCGGAGTATATGTTTTTAGTGTACCGATAAGTATTAGCCAGGGAGTCAAAAGCACATAGATTACTGCCGTGAGCATAAAAAAGGGCATAATCATTATTGTTAAAGAATCCGTCAGAGCCGTCTTGCACATAGAGTGCTATTTCTCTTAAATCATCTATTACCTTTTCGCTGTTATTTTCAGGCAATAAGTTCGTGGCATGACCATACAAGCGGATTTGTGAGGTGGGCAATACTTGATTGGCTAACCCAAATTTTTTTAAAAAAGCAACATCAATTTTATAAACACCCTCATTAGCAATGGCAATTTTGATCCATTTTCCCGATTTTAAAACAGAACTATCTGCATATTGGCGTTGGGAAATGGTAGGGGAAGTGATGATTAGAAAAAAGAATGCAATAAATGGACTAATAAATGCGTTCTTAAAAAGCATTGAAAAAAATTGAAAATTGAAAATTGGAACGCAAAATGTCTTATTTTGCAACAATTCTATAAAATTATACTTTTACCAACATAAAATGTATTTGAATTTGTAGTTTTGGGTTAAAATCTACTATATTCGCAACGCACAGAAACTTCTACACTTAATAATTGTTTTGAATTTTTAAAGTAAAATAGATATGCATATGCCTAACGGTGCTAGGAATTGTTTTCTTTTATTTGTTTTGTTTGGAGCCTTTGCTTCGTGCAAAACATCTGACAGAAAAAAAGAGAAGTCTGCAACAACCGGTTGGACTTATAATGATGCGAAAACTCCGGGTAGTTACAATGTACTAAAACCAAAAGACGTTAAAACTGCGCCAGGACTTGTATTTGTTCAAGGTGGTACCTTTACAATGGGTAGCACTCAGGAAGACATTATGGGCGATTGGAACAACATACAACGCCGTGTAACTATCAACTCATTTTTTATTGACAAAACCGAGGTTACTAACTTAGACTATCGCGAATACTTACATTGGCTTGGCAACGTATTTGGCGACACCTCAGTAAATGCATATGCCAAAATATTAAATGGTGCAAAACCCGATACACTTGTTTGGAGAAGTGAATTGGCTTACAACGAACCTTACGTAGAATACTATTTCCGTCACCCTTCTTACAACTATTATCCTGTAGTAGGTGTAACTTGGAAACAAGCTACCGATTATTGTTTGTGGCGTAGTGATCGTGTAAATGAATTGGCTTTGATTGAAAGTGGATTCATTGACAAAAATGATTTGAAGAGAGAGCAAAATCAGGCAGGTATGGAAAATTTCAATACCAAAAGCTACTTAATGGGCGAATACCAAGTAAAACCCGGAAAGTTAGCTACCTCAAAAAAGAATCCACTTAAAACAGCTCAAGGAAAACCACGTACCAAAGTAAACTTTGAAGACGGGTATTTATTTGGTGAATATCGTTTGCCTTCTGAAGCAGAATGGGAATACGCGGCAAGCGGATTGGTGTTAGAAAATCCACAAAAGAAATTTGGCAAACAACGTGGTGAAGAGATGATTGGCAACAAACAAATCTATAGCTGGAAAAATGATGGATATGACAACCTACGTTCTACCAAACCAGGTGTTTATCAAGGAGCATTTTTAG